>CAZFFB010000070.1:0-4906 GCA_964517735.1 uncultured Pseudomonas sp. | reverse complement strand
GTACTTCGCGGTATCGGTGACAAAGGACTGAGCCGCCATCTTCTCCGCCATCTTCTGGACTTCCTCGGGATAGTTGACGCTGATGATGTTCAGGTCCCGAACGCCCAGTCCGATGTCCAGCAGCTCCTTGTCTCTGAGATTGCCAAACAGGGTCAGCGGGGTGTCGAAGTTCAGCGCAGCACGGGCGAAGTGGGCGAGGAAGATCTCGTTGCTCTGTACGCTGCGCAGGAAGGCGTTGCGCGCCACCTTGAACAGCGCAATGTTGCCGGCGAGCGGCTTGCTGTCCACGGCAATCGCCAGGTTCATCACCGCGCTGCCGTCGCAGCGCTGGCTCCACTGGGTCAGCTTGGCGGACCATTGCTCGATGGTATTCACCCACGCGGGGTTGGAGACCATGATGTTGCCCGGGCACGGCGGAAAACCGAAGCTGATCAGGGTCTCGCTGAACTGGCGCATGCAGTCCATCAGCCCCGGCCAGACCAGGCCATCGCGCACCAGCAGGGCATTGTCCTGGTCAGTCTTCATGATCTGCTCGCCACGCCCCTCCGAGCCCATCACCAGCAGGCAGATGTGGGGGCGCATGTCGAGGGGTACGCACAGATCGAACAGCTTGGCGATGATCCGCCCGTTCATGGCTGCCAGCAGCTCCATGGTAAAGCGGATCTTCACACCGGTAGAAATCAGCGCACGTATCAGATCGGTCAGGCCCAGCGCCGCCTCGCGCAGCTCCTCGATGCTGCTGGCCCGCTCGACCCGCAGGCCAATCACATGGGAATGGCTGGAGAAGTGGCTGAGTACATCGGTCAGCTCCACCACGCCGACCAGCTGGTGATCGGCGTCCATGACCACCACCCGCTCGATCTGGTGCTGGGTCATCTGGATCAGTGCATTGAACAGGTAGTCGTCAGGATCGGCGCTGACCAGCCGGTAGCTGGCGATCTCGGCTACATCACTGCCAAGCGCCAGCCCGCGCAGCACTACCGCATCCAGAAGGTCGGTACCGGTGACCATGCCATAGCGGTTACGCTTTCTGACCAGCAGGCAGTCGACCTTGCGCTCGCGCATCAGCCGGGTGGCCTCGTGCAGGCTGGTGCCGGCCTCGACCACCAGGGGCTCACGGATCAGCCCGTCGCTGATTCTGGCCAGCATGAACTCGGCCATGTCCTGGCCCTGCCCGTGTTGGGCGACGATCTCCCGCTTGGCGCCGAGATTTTGCTGGAAGTAATCGGCAAAGCGCGGATTGCTGGCCATCAGCTCCAGCAGCAGCGCAGTAGGCAGCAGATGGCAGGTGGTGTCCTCGACGGCAATGAAGTGATGGATCGCTACACCGTTCAAGACCGACCAGCCGCCGAAGTAGTCCTCGTCACAGTAGTGGACAAAGACCTGGCTGGGCTGAGCGGCATCGGCATCACCCGCCATGTCGTCACGCTCGGCCACACGCCCGCGGGCAATCACGAACACCCCCGGCGGTGTCTTGCCTGCCTCGATGATCGTCTCGCCGCAGGCGAAATGGTGCAGGCTCAGCTGCTGGTCAAGTAGTGCCCGCTCTGCGTCATCCAGCAGGCTGAACGGCAGGTTCTCCATCTTGAACACATCAGACATCGCGCACCCCCAGGCTCGTTCCAGACAGCGGATACAGCCTGCCCGGGCATCCTCCCTGCAGGTACCGATCCGTCATCCAGCATGTGTGTCCGCTCAATTAAAGACGCAAACCGCGCAGGCGTCACGCCGCACGCTGCGGCGGATAGCGCATCACGGCTGCCGAGGCTCGCTTTCGCAGAGGGTCTTGTAGAGCGGGGTGTCGCTGGCAAGCTCAGTCAGGGTGTCAAAACGGGCCTCCCCAGCCTCATTGAGCTGGAACATCGCCCGCTCGCCGCACAGCAACTGGTAGCGGGCATCGGTCACGGTGGACATCAGGTGATGCTTCTCAAAGCGGTACAGCACAAAGCGGGCCATGCGCCCTTGCGGGGTTTCCTCGATCTGCGCGTTGGCACTGTCAAGCACCGTGTAGATCAAGGGCATGGGGAATTTCATGGTCCAGGGGCGCCAGAGCATCTCCCCCTGCTCGCTGGAGATCACTACGGAGCCGGCCGGCAGACGAACCTGCGTGGAGTCGAACCAGGTGTATTCGTGGTGGATGGTGTAGCCGAGCATGCCCAGACCGGCAAAGACCGGGATGATCCACTTCGGCAACCACTGACGCATCAGGGAACGCAGAATCAGGGCTACCCCTGCACCCGCCAGGGCCGCGCAGACAGCAGCAATCAGATGCCAGATCATGTACAGATTCCTCAAAAGACATCGGGCTTCCAACTGGAAGCCCGATGTGTGTTTCAACAGCGATGCGGATGGGATATCCGGACTGTCTGGATTATCACTTAGTGATCCAGTGCAGCACCAGCACCCTTCGGAGTACGCACGCTCTCCACCAGATCCTGTACAGCCTTCGGCGGAGCCTCGGTGGACAGGGATACGGCGTAGGCCACGATGAAGTTGATGATCGCACCCACGGAGCCGAAGGCTTGCGGGGAGATACCGAACAGCCACTGATCCGGAGTGTTGGCGAAGGTCGCGGTGCCCGGAATGAAGAACCAGCCCAGATACAGGAAGATGTAGACGATAGTGGTCAGCAGACCGACAACCATGCCTGCGATCGCGCCCTTATCGTTCACGCGCTTCGAGAAGATACCCATCATCAGGGCCGGGAACAGGGTCGCGGCAGCCAGACCGAAGGCCAGTGCTACTACCTGCGCCGCGAAGCCCGGAGGATTCAGGCCCAGCCAGGTGGCCAGCAGGATCGATACCGCCATCGAGATCCGCGCGGCCTTCATTTCGCTCTTCTCGCTGATCTTCGGATTGATCAGGGTCTTGATCAGGTCATGGCTCACCGCCGAGGAGATGGCCAGCAGCAGACCGGCAGCGGTGGACAGCGCAGCGGCGATGGCGCCCGCGGCGATCAGACCGATGACCCAGCCCGGCAGGTTGGCGATTTCCGGGTTGGCCAGCACGATGATGTCGTTGTTGACGGTCAGCTCGTTGCCGCTCCAGCCACGCTCCTGAGCGGTCGGGGCGAACTTGGCGTTGGCGTCGTTGTAGAACTGCACGCGGCCATCGCTGTTCTTGTCTTCCCACTTGATCAGACCGGTTTCTTCCCAGGTCTTCACCCACTGCGGACGCTCTTCATAGGCCAGAGCCGGAGCCTCGGTACCCTGCGGGTACACGGTGGTCATCAGGTTCAGGCGCGCCATGGAGGCCACGGCCGGAGCGGTGAGGTACAGCAGGGCGATGAAGATCAGGGTCCAGCCGGCGGACCAGCGAGCATCGGCCACCTTCGGTACGGTGAAGAAACGGATGATCACGTGCGGCAGACCGGCGGTACCGATCATCAGCGACAGGGTGAACAGGATCATGTTCAGCTTGTTGTCGGTGTCAGCGGTATAGGCCGCGAAGCCCAGATCGGTGACCACGGCATCCAGCTTGGCCAGCAGCGGCTCGCCGGATTCGACGTGGGTACCGAGCATGCCGAACATCGGGATCGGGTTGCCGGTCAGCTGGAAGGCGATGAACACCGCCGGGATGGTGTAGGCGATGATCAGTACCACGTACTGGGCCACCTGGGTGTAGGTGATGCCCTTCATGCCGCCGAATACCGCGTAGGCGAACACCACGGCTGCGGCGATCCAGATGCCGGCAGCGTTGCTCACTTCGAGGAAGCGGGAGAAGGCGATACCGGCACCGGCCATCTGACCGATCACGTAGGTCAGGGAGATCAGCAGCAGGCAGATTACAGCGGCCAGACGCGCGCCACGGCTGTAGAAGCGGTCACCGATGAAGTCCGGTACGGTGAACTTGCCGAACTTGCGCAGGTAGGGTGCCAGCAGCATGGCGAGCAGCACGTAACCGCCGGTCCAGCCCATCAGGTAGACCGAAGTGGAGTAACCGCCGGCGGCGATCAGACCCGCCATGGAGATGAAGGACGCCGCAGACATCCAGTCGGCCGCGGTGGCCATGCCGTTGGTAACCGGGTGTACGCCGCCACCGGCAACGTAGAACTCCTTGGTCGATCCGGCACGGGCCCAGACCGCGATACCGAAGTAGAGAGCGAAGGACGCCCCTACGAAGAGCATGTTGATTACAAATTGGCTCATGCTGGATTACTCCTCAACGCCGAATTGCTTGTCCAGCTTGTTCAGCCGCCACGCGTAGTGGAAGATGATCAAGATGAACGTGATGATCGAACCCTGTTGAGCAAACCAGAAGCCCAGGTCGGCCCCACCTACCGAAATGTCCATCAGCATCGGGCGCAGAATGATACCGAAGCCGAACGAAACCAGAGCCCATACCACAAGGCTCCAGGTGATCAGGCTAACGTTAGCCTTCCAGTACGCAGCGGCATTGGCTTTTTCGTCTACCATTGCTGTTCTCCGTTTTGTTTTTATTACAGGTGAAAGAATTTCACACAATTTAATCTACCAGCCCGCCTCCTTAAAAAGAAAGCCCCGACTTTAGTCTGAAGGTCAGCCTTACGGGCACGTAACCGCTCTGCCAAGGGCCTGTGCCATGACCTGTGATGATCGACGGATAGATCACCGCGACGCACTCCCGCCAGCGCGCTGGCACGCGCCTTTGCAGCATGCCGGCCCGCGGCTGGACCCATCTGGCAGCAGGCCGGTCGCCCTGCCGGCACAGGCAGACAATAAAATTTGCTGCAAAATAACTGTTTATATTAGCAACGACATATTAATAAGTTGCTTAGACCCATATTAGGGCGCCAATATAAAAACCATCAAAACAGGTATTAATTATTCGCTTGAAAAGATCAACAAATAGCTGAAAAACAACTTTCCCCTATTGGGTACCTCTAAAAACACACATCCGAGCTGAGCCAGGCAGTGACGAGCACAAC
>CAZFFB010000069.1:0-8695 GCA_964517735.1 uncultured Pseudomonas sp. | reverse complement strand
GCCCGGCGGTGATGGAAGCCCAGGGCAGCGTGCTGACCAACAAGTACGCCGAAGGTTACCCGCACAAGCGCTACTACGGCGGCTGCGAATACGTCGATATCGTCGAGCAGCTGGCCATCGACCGCGCCAAGGCGCTGTTTGGTGCCGACTACGCCAACGTCCAGCCGCACGCTGGCAGCCAGGCCAACGCCGCGGTCTTTCAGGCGCTGGTCAAGCCGGGTGACACCATCCTTGGCATGAGCCTGGCCCACGGCGGTCACCTGACCCACGGCGCCAGCGTCAACTTCTCCGGCAAGATCTACAACGCCGTGCAGTACGGCCTGAACCCGGAAACCGGCCTGATCGACTACGACGAAATCGAGCGTCTGGCCGTCGAACACCAGCCGAAGATGGTCATCGCCGGCTTCTCCGCCTACTCGCAGGTGCTGGACTTCGCCCGCTTCCGCGCCATCGCCGACAAGGTCGGTGCCTACCTGTTTGTTGACATGGCCCACATCGCCGGTCTGGTCGCCGCCGGCGTCTACCCGAACCCGGTGCCGTTCGCCGACGTGGTCACCACCACCACCCACAAGACCCTGCGCGGCCCGCGTGGCGGCCTGATCCTCGCTCGCGCCAACGAGGAGATCGAGAAGAAGCTCAACTCCGCGGTGTTCCCGGGTGGCCAGGGCGGCCCGCTGATGCACGTGATCGCCGCCAAGGCGGTGTGCTTCAAGGAAGCCCTGAGCGACGAGTTCAAGGCCTACCAGCAGCAGGTGGTGAAGAACGCCCAGGCGATGGCCGAAGTGTTCGTCGAGCGCGGCTTCGACGTGGTGTCCGGCGGCACCCAGAACCACCTGTTCCTGCTCTCGCTGATCAAGCAGGACATCACCGGCAAGGACGCAGACGCCGCCCTCGGCCGCGCCTTCATCACCGTCAACAAGAACGCCGTGCCGAACGACCCGCGCTCGCCCTTTGTCACCTCCGGTCTGCGCATCGGCACCCCGGCGGTCACCACCCGCGGCTTCCAGGAAGTCGACTGCCGCGAGCTGGCCGGCTGGATCTGCGACATCCTGCAGAACATGGGCGACGAGTCGGTGATCGACGCGGTGCGCGAGAAGGTCAAGGCCATCTGCGCGCGCCTGCCGGTGTACGGCCACTAAGCCTGCCCGCCAATACAGAAAACCCGGCTTCGGCCGGGTTTTCTTTTGCCGGTCCGTGCCGGGCGCAGGAGGCGGAAGCGGACAGCACACGCCGGCGCAGCGCATGGCCGGGCACGGGGCTATAGTGCAGAGACGCCCCCTCAAGGAACTGCCATCATGTCCGAACGTCGCCGCTTTCAGCGCATCCCCTTCGTCACCGAGGCCGAACTGCACCAGGGTCAGCGCCGGTGGCCGGTGCAGCTGCATGACCTGTCCCTGCGGGGCGTGCTGGTCAGCCGTCCGGCCGACTGGTCCGCCGCACCCGCGGCCAAATCCCGGGTGCGCATCCCGCTGGGGTGGATGTCGAGGTGCTGATGACGGTCAGCCTCGCCCATCAGGAAGCCGACTGGCTGGGCTTTCACTGCGACGAGATCGACCTGGACTCCATCACCCATCTGCGCCGCCTGCTGGAACTGAACCTTGGCAGCAGCCAGCTGCTGGAGCGCGACCTGGCGGCGCTGCTCCAGGACTGAACGCACGAGGATCAGGCAAACAGCGCATCCAGTGCCTGATCAAGGCGTGTCACCGCCACCACATCAAGCCCGGGGGGCGCCTCCTTGGGAGCATTGCCCTTGGGCACGATGGCGCGCTTGAAACCGTGCTTGGCCGCTTCCTTCAAGCGCTCCTGACCGCTCGGCACCGGGCGGATTTCCCCGGACAGACCGACCTCGCCGAACACCAAGAGATCATGGGGCAGCGGCCGATTACGCAGGCTGGACATCACCGCCGCCAGCAGCGCCAGATCCGAGGCGGTCTCCAGCACCTTGACGCCACCGACCACATTGAGGAACACATCCTGATCGTAAGTAGGGATGCTGCCATGGCGGTGCAGCACGGCCAGCAGCATGGCCAGACGGTTGGGGTCGAGGCCGAGGGTCACCCGGCGCGGGTTGGCCAGATGGCTGTTGTCGACCAGCGCCTGCACCTCCACCAGCATCGGCCGCGAGCCCTCCCAGGTGGCCATCACCACACTGCCCGGCACGGCCTCGGCGGCGCGGGTGAGGAAGATCGCCGAGGGGTTGCTGACTTCCTTGAGGCCGCGGTCAGTCATGGCGAACACACCCAGCTCGTTGACCGCGCCGAAGCGATTCTTCACTGCACGCAAGAGGCGCAGGCGGCCGTCCGACTCGCCCTCGAAATACAGCACCGTATCGACCATGTGCTCGAGCACCCTGGGGCCGGCCAGCGCGCCCTCCTTGGTGACGTGGCCGACCAGGAACACCGCGGTGCCGCTCTGCTTGGCGAAGCGCACCAAGAGCGCCGCGCTCTCGCGCACCTGGGCGACGCCGCCGGGTGCTGACTGCAGCTGCTCGGTGAAGATGGTCTGGATCGAGTCGATCACCATCACCCGCGGCTGTTCGTGGCGCGCGGTGGCGATGATCGACTCGATGTTGGTCTCGGTCATCACCTTGAGCTTGTCCTCGGGCAGGCCGAGGCGCCGCGCGCGCATCGCCACCTGCTGCTGCGATTCCTCGCCGGTGACATACAGCGCCGGCATGCGCTCGGCGATGCGGCACAGGGTCTGCAACAGGATGGTCGATTTGCCGATCCCCGGATCGCCGCCGATCAGCACCACCGAGCCGTCGACCAGACCGCCGCCAAGCACGCGGTCCAGCTCGCTGGAGGCAGTGGAGAAGCGTGGCGTCTCCTCGACGCTGACCTCGGCCAGCGTCTTCACGTTGGCCTGCTGGCCGGCCCAGCCACCGCGCCCGCTGGGGGTCGCGGTCCCCTCCAGCACGGTTTCCACCAGCGTGTTCCACGCCCCGCATTCGCCGCACTGTCCGGCCCACTTGGGGAACGTTGCTCCACATTCGCTGCAGCCGTACATGCGCTTGGCCTTGGCCATGGCAGTCTCCCTCCGGAAAAGGGCGATAATAGCGCCCCCTTCGCCGCCGAGTCGTCCGCCATGCCCCGCTTCGTCACCCCCTTCGCCAGCCTTGACCTGCTGCGCCAGCCCGCACAGCGCGATGACCCGCTGCAGGCCTTCGATGCGGCCGACGAGTACCTGCTCGCCCACCTGCATGAACAGGGGCTGACGGCGGACAGCCGGGTGCTGCTGCTCAACGACGGCTTCGGCGCGCTGGGCTGCGCGCTGGCCGGCCACACCGGGGTGGTCAGCAGCGGCGACTCGTTCCTCGGCGCCCTGGCGCTGGGCAAAAACCTCGCGCGCAACGGCCTCGCCGCCGATGCGGTGCAGTTCGTGCCGGCCAGCCAGACGCCGCAGGGGCCGTTCGATGTGGTGCTGATCCGCGTGCCGAAGACCCTGGCGCTGCTCGAGGAGCAGCTGATCCGCCTGCACGGCCAGCTTGCGCCCGGTGCGCGGGTGGTCGCCGCCGGCATGCTCAAGCACCTGCCGCGCGCCGCCGGCGAGCTGCTGGAGCAATACCTCGGCCCGGTGCAGGCCTTGCTGGCGGTGAAGAAGGCGCGCCTGTTGCTGTGCACGCCCGCACCGCGCCCGCAGCCCGTCTCGCCCTACCCGAGCCGCTACCGCATGGACAGCCCGGCGCTGCAGCTGGTCAACCACGCCAACGTGTTCTGCCGCGAAGGCCTGGACATCGGCACCCGCGCCTTCCTCCCGTACCTGCCAGGCAACCTCGGCCGGGCGCGGGTGGCGGATCTTGGCTGCGGCAATGGCGTGCTGGCGATCGTCAGCGCGCTGGCCAACCCCGAGGCCGAGTACACCCTGGTCGACGAGTCGTTCATGGCCATCCAGTCGGCAGAAGAGAACTGGCGCGCCGCGCTGGGCGAGCGCCCCGTCACCCTGCGCGCCGCCGACGGGCTGGCCGGCCAGGCGCCGGCCTCGCTGGATGTGGTGCTGTGCAACCCGCCGTTCCACCAGCAGCAGGTGGTCGGCGACTTCCTCGCCTGGCGGATGTTCCAGCAGGCGCATGCCGCACTGGTGCGGGGCGGCACACTGTGGATCGTCGGCAACCGGCATCTGGGCTATCACGCCAAGCTCAGGCGGCTGTTCCGCGAGGTCCGCCAGGTCGACGCCACCGCCAAGTTCGTCATCCTGCAGGCCCGCAAGGGCTGATGCCGCCCCGGCGCGCCGGCCTTTCGGTGGCGGGTGCGACTGCTATCATGCGCGGCTGCCGTTTTCCGGGCGGCCGTCCAGTCTTCCGATCGATGGCGAGCGTACTCGCCCAGCACCCACGAGCAACCGATGTCCCAGAACGATCCGACCCTCTACGCCGCCCAGCTGGCGGAGAAGCAAGCCCGTCTGCAGGCCCTGCTGGCCCCCTTTGATGCCCCGGTGCCGGTGGTGTTCAACTCGCCGGCCGAGCACTACCGGCTGCGCGCCGAGTTCCGCCTGTGGCGCGAGGACGGCGCTCGCCATTACGCGATGTTCGACGGCGACAAGCACACGCCGGTGCTGATCGAGCAGTTCCCGATCGCCAGTGCGCGCATCAATGAACTGATGCCGCGCCTCAAGGCCGCCTGGCAAGCCAGCGAGGTGCTCTCGCACAAGCTGTTCCAGGTCGAGTTCCTCACCACCCTGGCCGGCGATGCGCTGATCACCCTGTGCTATCACCGACCGATCGACGACGCCTGGCAGGCCGAGGCCGAGCAGCTCGCCGCAGCGCTTGGCGTCAGCCTGATCGGCCGCTCGCGCGGCAAGCGCATCGTCATCGGCCGCGACTACGTCGAGGAGGAGCTGACGGTGGCCGGACGGAGCTTCCGTTACCGCCAGCCGGAGGGCGCCTTCACCCAGCCCAACGGGGTGGTCTGCGAGAAGATGCTCAACTGGGCCTATGAGGCACTCGGTGAGCGCAGCGACGACCTGCTCGAGCTGTACTGTGGCAACGGCAACTTCACCCTGCCGCTGGCCACCCGGGTGCGCCGCGTGCTGGCCACCGAAATCAGCAAGACCTCGGTCAATGCCGCGCTGGCCAACATCGAAGGTAACGGCATCGACAACATCGAGCTGGTGCGCCTGTCCGCCGAGGAGCTGACCCAGGCGCTCAACGGTGTGCGTGCGTTCCGCCGCCTGGCCGGCATCGACCTGAAGAGCTACCAGTTCGGCAGCGTGTTCGTCGACCCGCCGCGCGCCGGCATGGACCCGGACACCTGCGAACTGACCCGGCGCTTCGACAGCATCCTGTACATCTCCTGCAACCCCGAGACGCTGGCCGCCAACATCGCCCAGCTGCACGACACCCATCGCATCGTGCGCTGCGCGCTGTTCGACCAGTTCCCCTGGACCCACCATATGGAAAGTGGCGTGCTGCTGGAGCGGCGCTGAGATCCGCCATCATGCGATGCCCGCCACCGGGCGTCCTTCACGAGAGCCGTACTGTGGGTACAGACTGGATCCCGATCCACCCGCAACACCGCAGGCAGCTGCGCCTGACCCTGCCCTGGCTGCTGGTGCTGCTGGGCGGCCTGCCGCTGCTGGCCTTTCTGGATCAGCTGGCGCTGCCGATCCCGGGGTTTCTCGTCTGGCACATGCTGCTGGAAACCCTGTCGATCGTGGTGGCCTCGCTGGTCTTTGCGGTCGGCTGGCATACCCACCCGCTGCACCGTCAGGGCAATGTGCTGCTGGCCTCCTGTGCCTTTCTGGGCGTGGCGATCCTGGATTTCTCCCACATGCTGTCCTACCCCGGCATGCCCGACCTCGTCACCCCAAGCGGTGTCGAGAAGGGCATCCACTTCTGGCTGCCGGCCCGCTATCTGGCAGCATTCGCCCTGCTGGCGATGATCTGGCGCCCCTGGCAGATCGACCTGCCCGACCGGGCGCAGCGCAGCAGCCACGGGCCCCTGCTGCCCCTGCTGGGCGTGCTGCTGGCGCTGGTGCCGATCCACTGGCTGGCGCTGTGGCAGCCGCAGCTGATTCCCGCCACCTATGTCCCGGGCAGCGGCCTGACGCCCTTCAAGCAGCTGGCCGAGCTTGGGGTGGTCGCGCTGCTGCTGCTGACCATCGCGGCACTGCTGGTGCGTCTGCGCCACCCCTCGCAACTGAACATCCCGCTGCTGCTGCTCAGCCTGCTGGCCATGACCCTGGGCGAGCTGCCGTTTGTCCTCTACCGCTCGGCGACCGATGTCTACAACCTGGGGGGGCACGTCTACAAGCTCATCGCCTACCTGCTGCTGTACCAGGCGATCTTCGTGCAGACCATCACCGCGCCCTACCGGGCGCTCGAGCAGGCGCGCCAGCACAATCAGGCGATTCTCGATGCCATCCCCGATGCGCTGTTCGAGCTGGATGGCGAAGGTCGCTACCTGGCCGTGCATACCGCCCGGGACGAGCTGCTGCGGGCACCGCCCGCGCAGCTGCTGGGACGCAACCTGCGCGATGTGCTGCCCGATGAGGCCCTAGCCACCTGCCTGCAGGCCTTTGCCGAGGCGCGCGAGCAGGGGCGCTCGAGCGGCCATCAGCTGGAGCTGGCACTGCCCGATGGCACGCAGCGCCGCTTCGAGCTGTCGGTGAGCTGTCTGGCACGCCCCGACCTGCAGAGCGAGCACTTCATCGTGCTGTCACGGGACATCACCCAGCGCAGCCATGACCTGCAGCGCATCGACTATCTCGCCCACTTCGACCCGCTGACCGGCCTGCCTAACCGCACCCTGTTCCGCTCGCGCCTCGAGCAGGTGCTGGGGATTGCCGAGCGCCATGCACGGCCACTGGCCCTGCTATTCATGGACATCGACCACTTCAAGCACATCAACGACTCCCTGGGCCATCCCACAGGCGATGCGCTGCTGCAGCAGATCGCTCGCCGCCTGCAGACCGCCCTGCGCGAGGAGGACACCCTGTCGCGCCAGGGGGGTGATGAGTTCATGCTCTGCCTGCCCGATGCCGACGCCAGTGGCGCGGTGCACGTCGCCGAACGCCTGCGCGCCCTGCTGGCCGAGCCGTTCCAGGTCGAGGAGCATCGTCTGACCATCGGCGTCTCGATCGGCATCGCCCTGTACCCGCAAGATGGCCACGACTACGACCAGCTGGTCCAGCATGCCGACGCGGCGATGTACCGCGCCAAGCAGGAAGGACGCGACCGCTACTGCCTGTTCACCGCCGAGCTTCAGGCCCGGTCGATGCGCACCCTCAACCTGGAAAATGCCCTGCGCCAGGCGCTGGAGTGCGGCGAGCTGCAGCTGCACTACCAGCCCCAGGTCGATTCGCAAGGCCGGCTGTGCGGCATCGAGGCGCTGCTGCGCTGGCAGCATCCGACGCTCGGCCCGATCAGTCCGGGCGAGTTCATTCCGGTGGCCGAGAACTGCGGCCTGATCCTGCCGATCGGTCACTGGGTGCTGCGCGAGGCAACCCGGCAGATGCAGCAGTGGAGCCAGCTGGACTGGGGTCGTGAACTGCGCATGTCGGTCAACCTTTCGCTGGCACAGTTCAACGATCCGCAGCTGGAGGCGATGATCGAGCGGATGCTGGCCGACAGCGGCCTGGCCGCGCGGCATCTGGAGCTTGAACTGACCGAGAGCGTGGCGATGCACCACCCCGAACAGGTCATCGCGCTGACCCGGCGCCTCAGCCAGCGCGGCATTCACCTGGCCATCGATGACTTTGGTACCGGCTACTCCTCGCTGAGCTACCTGAAGCAGCTGCATGTGCACCGGCTGAAGATCGACCAGTCGTTCGTCCGCCACATCAACCACGATGACAGCGATCGCTCGATCGTGCAGACGATCATCGGTCTTGCCCACAACCTGGGGGTGCGGGTGATTGCCGAAGGGGTGGAGAGCAACGCGCAGCACCAGCTGCTCAGCCAGCTGGGCTGTGACGAGATGCAGGGTTATCTGTTCAGCGCCGCCCTGCCGGCCGAGGCGTTCAGCCAGTGGGCCCATGCACGGCAGGCCGAGCATGCCGCCGCGCCCGGGCCACGGGCCAGCGGCTGACTGTTCAGTCCAGCAGCCGGTGCAGGGACTGACAGTCGCGGGCGTAGTGATCGCAGAGCTGCGGCCAGGGGTTCTCGCTGCAGTTGACCAGCACCGCCAGCGCCCCGGCAGCGCGGGCGCAGTCGAGGTCGTAGCGGTAGTCGCCAACCATCACCAGCTGCCCGGCCGGCACCGCCCAGCGCGCGGCCAGCCGCAGCAGGCCATCGGGCTGCGGCTTGGGCGCCGCTTCATCGCGGCCGAGGATATCCTCCGCCGCAAAGCAGTCCAGCAGACCGATGCTGCGCAGGGTGATGCGGGCCAGCGAACGGGCGTTGCGGGTCAGGATCCCCAGGCGCGCGCCGCGCGCATGCAGCGCGCGCACCAGTGCTACCGCACCCGGCGCAGGCTCGGCCGCCTCGGCCAGTGCCCGCTCGTGCTCCAGCAGCCAGGCATGGCGCGCCGCCGCCTCGTCCGCCGGCAGGCTGGCCAGATGGGCGAGGATGTCCGCCTCGGCCGGAATCTCCAGCGCCAGGCGGATCGCTGCAAAATCATGTATCGCCCGCGTCAGGGTGCCGTCCATGTCGAACACCCAGTGCCGGCACTCGCGCAGCGCCTTCATGCCCAGTCAGGCCGCTGGCGGATCAGCCCCTCCTGCGCCACTGAGGCCACCAGCTCGCCGGCCTGATTGAAGA
>CAZFFB010000068.1:0-8767 GCA_964517735.1 uncultured Pseudomonas sp. | reverse complement strand
CGTGCATGACCAGGTGGGTGTTGGGGATGCGCTTGTGGATTTCCTTGATGCGCTCGATGGAGAGCACGTCGCCGGTCGGCGGCTTGGTGAACTTGTAGGCGCCGTGGCTGGTGCCGATGGCGATGGCCAGGGCGTCGAGCTGGGTGGCCTTGACGAAGGCCGCCGCCTCTTCCGGATCGGTGAGCATCTGGCTGTGGTCGAGGGTGCCCTCGGCGCCGATGCCGTCTTCCTCGCCGGCCTGGCCGGTTTCCAGGCTGCCCAGGCAGCCCAGCTCGCCTTCCACGGAGACGCCGCAGGCATGGGCGAAGGCCACGGTCTGTTGGGTGACGCGCACGTTGTAGTCGTAGTCGGCCGGGGTCTTGCCGTCTTCGCGCAGCGAGCCGTCCATCATCACCGAGCTGAAGCCCAGCTGGATCGAGCGCTGGCAGACGTCCGGGCTGGTGCCGTGGTCCTGGTGCATGCACACCGGGATGTGCGGGAACTCCTCGATGGCGGCGAGGATCAGGTGGCGCAGGAAGGGCGCACCGGCGTACTTGCGCGCACCGGCGGAGGCCTGGACGATCACCGGGGAGTCGGTCTTGTCGGCCGCTTCCATGATGGCGCGCATCTGCTCGAGGTTGTTGACGTTGAAGGCCGGCACGCCGTAGCCGTATTCGGCGGCGTGATCCAGCATCTGGCGCATGCTGATAAGTGCCATCTGTAATGCTCCCAGTAAGGGTCGTTTGATCGGTGCCCAGCCTGCCGCAGGGGCAGGCCGGGTTCAAGTCTGTTGGTGACATCGTGCAGGTGGGACGCCGGGGCTTCGCTGATCGTTCCCACGCTCCCGCGTGGGAATGCATCCCCGGACGCTCCGGCGTCCATGCACGGGGACGCAGGAGCGTCCCAGGCGTGGCTCCCACGCCGGAGCGTGGGAGCCATCAGGTCTGATCTCAGGCCTTGGCGCGCGCTTCCAGCACCGCCACGGCCGGCAGGACCTTGCCCTCGACGAACTCGAGGAAGGCGCCGCCGCCGGTGGAGATGTAGGAGATCTGCTCGGCGACGCCGTACTTGTCGATGGCCGCCAGGGTGTCGCCGCCGCCGGCGATGGAGAAGGCCGGGCTTTCGGCGATGGCCTGGGCCAGCGCCTGGGTGCCGTTACCGAACTGGTCGAACTCGAACACGCCGACCGGGCCGTTCCACAGGATGGTCTGCGAGGCCTTGAGCATCTCGGCGAACATCGCCGCGGTCTGCGGGCCCATGTCGAGGATCATGTCGTCGTCGGCGACCTCGCTGATCAGCTTGACGGTGGCCTCGGCAGTCTCGGCGAATTCCTTGGCGACCACCACGTCGACCGGCAGCGGCACGGCGACCTTGGCGGCGATGGCCTTGGCGGTGTCCAGCAGCTCGGCTTCATGCAGCGACTTGCCGACCTTGTAGCCGGCGGCGGCGAGGAAGGTGTTGGCGATGCCGCCGCCGACGATCAGCGAGTCGCAGATCTCGGCCAGCGAGTTGAGCACGTCGAGCTTGGTGGACACCTTGGAGCCGGCAACGATGGCGACCATCGGCCGCGCCGGCTTGTCCAGCGCCTTGCCCAGCGCGTCCAGCTCAGCGGCCAGCAGCGGGCCGGCGCAGGCGACCTTGGCGAACTTGGCCACGCCGTGGGTCGAGCCCTCGGCGCGGTGCGCGGTGCCGAAGGCGTCCATGACGAACACGTCGCACAGCGCGGCGTACTGCTGGGCCAGCTCGTCGGCGTTCTTCTTCTCGCCCTTGTTGAAGCGCACGTTCTCGAACAGCACGATCTCGCCCGGCTGCAGCTCGACGCCGCCCAGGTAGTCCTTGACCAGCGGCACGTCGCGGCCGAGGGCCTTGCTCAGGTAGTCGGCGACCGGCTTGAGGCTGTTCTCCTCGCTCGGCTCGCCCTCGGTCGGGCGGCCCAGGTGCGAGCAGACCATCACCGCCGCGCCCTTCTCCAGGGCCAGCTTGATGGTCGGCAGGGCAGCGAGGATGCGCGCATCGCTCTTCACCACGCCATCCTTCACCGGCACGTTGAGGTCTTCGCGGATCAGCACGCGCTTGCCGGCGAGGTCGAGGTCGGTCATCTTCAACACGGTCATGGGATGGTCCTTCAGAGGGCAGTTGTTATCGGTTGATCGCGGCGACGTCCAGCCAGTGGCCGGCGACGTCGAGCATGCGGTTGGCGAAGCCCCATTCGTTGTCGAACCAGGCCAGCAGGTTGACCAGCCGCGGGCCGGATACCAGGGTCTGGCTGCCATCGACGATGGCCGAATGGGGGTCGTGATTGAAGTCGCAGCTGGCGTGCGGCAGCTCGGTGTAGGCCACCAGGCCCTTGAGCGGGCCGCTCTCGGCGGCCTCGCGCAGCACCCGGTTGACCTCGGCCGCGCTGGTGTCGCGGCGGGTCTGCAGAGTGATGTCCAGGCAGGACACGTTGACCGTCGGCACGCGCACCGCCTTGGCCTGCACGCGCCCGGCCAGCTCGGGGAGCAGGCGCTCGATGCCGCGCGCCAGGCCGGTCGACACCGGGATCACCGACTGGCAGGCCGAGCGGGTGCGGCGCAGGTCCTCGTGGTGGTAGGCGTCGATCACCGGCTGGTCGTTCATCGCCGAGTGGATGGTGGTGATGGTCACGTAGTCGAGGCCGATCGCCGCGTCGAGCAGCTTGAGCAGCGGCACGCTGCAGTTGGTGGTGCAGGAGGCGTTGGACACCAGCCGCTCGGCGCCGGACAGGCGCTGCTGGTTGATGCCGTAGACGATGGTGGCGTCGACGTCGGCCTCGCTGGCCATCGGCTGGGAGAACAGCACGCGCGGCGCGCCGGCGGCGAGGAAGCGCTCGGCCTCGGCACGGCTGTGGTAGACCCCGGAGCACTCCAGCACCAGGTCGACGCCCAGCGCCGCCCAGTCGATCGCCTCGGGCGTCGCCTGGCGCAGCACCTTCACGCAGTCGCCGTTGATGTGCAGGCAGTCGCCGTCGACCCTGACCTCGCCGGGGAAGCGGCCGTGGGTGGAGTCGAAGCGGGTCAGGTACTCGACGCTGGCCTGGTCGGCCAGGTCGTTGAGCGCGACGATCTCCAGCGCGGCAGCCGCGCCGCGCTCGTGCAGTGCACGCAGCACGCAGCGGCCGATGCGGCCGTAGCCGTTGAGGGCGACTTTGTAGGGGCGGTTGGGCATGGCGGCTCTGCAGATGATCGCGGTGAAGGGAAGCTGCAGGATGAGCAGGCGGCCGATGGCCAGACCTGCTCGCTGCGCGGTACTGCCCGCCATGCGAGGCTGGGCAGCGTGGGGAGACGGGCAGCCCGCCTCCCCCATGCCCATCAGGCGTCCCGCAGCTCCTCGGCGGTCGCCAGCACGTTGTCGAGGGTAAAGCCGAACGCCTCGAACAGCTGGCCGGCCGGCGCGGATTCGCCGAAGCTGGTCATGCCGATGATGCGCCCTTCCAGGCCGACGTACTTGTACCAGAAGTCGGCATGCGCGGCCTCGATGGCGATGCGCGCGCCGACCTGCAGCGGCAGCACGGCCTGCTTGTAGGCGGCGTCCTGCTGGTCGAACACGGTGGTCGACGGCATCGACACCACGCGCACCTGGCGGCCCTGTTCGCTGAGCTTGTCGAAGGCCTGCACGGCCAGGCCGACTTCCGAGCCGGTGGCGATCAGGATCAGTTCCGGCTCACCGTTGCAGTCCTTGAGCACGTAGCCGCCGCGGGCGATGTCGGCGATCTGCTGCTCGGAGCGTACCTGATGGTTGAGGTTCTGGCGGCTGAACACCAGCGCCGACGGGCCGTCGTTGCGCTCGATGGCGTATTTCCAGGCGGCGGCGGATTCCACCGCATCGCACGGACGCCAGCAGTCGAGGTTGGGCGTGCCGCGCAGGCTGGTCAGCTGCTCGATCGGCTGGTGGGTCGGGCCGTCCTCGCCGAGACCGATGGAGTCGTGGGTGAACACGTAGAGCACCCGCTGCTTCATCAGCGCCGACATGCGCACCGCGTTGCGCGCGTATTCCATGAAGATCAGGAAGGTCGCGCCGTAGGGAATGAAGCCGCCATGCAGGGCGACGCCGTTCATGATCGCGCTCATGCCGAACTCGCGCACGCCGTAGTGCACGTAGTTGCCGCCGGCGTCGTCATGGGCCAGGCCCTTGCAGCCCTTCCACAGGGTCAGGTTGGAGCCGGCCAGGTCCGCCGAGCCGCCGAGAAACTCAGGCAGCAGCGGGCCGAAGGCGTTGAGGGTGTCTTGGCTGGCCTTGCGGCTGGCGATGGTCGCGCCCTGCTCGGCCACTTCACGCACGTAGGCGGCGGCCTTCTCGGCGAAATCGGCGGGCAGCTCGCCGGCCAGACGGCGCTGGAACTCGGCGGCCAGCTCGGGGAACTCGGCGGCGTAGGCGGCAAAGCGCTGGTTCCAGGCGGCCTCGGCGGCGGCGCCGACCTCTTTCGCATCCCACTCGGCCTGGATGTCGGCGGGGATCTCGAACGGGCCATGGTTCCAGCCCAGCTGGGCACGGGTGGCGGCGATCTCGGCGTCGCCCAGCGGCGCGCCGTGGCACTCTTCCTTGCCGCCCTTGTTCGGCGAGCCGAAACCGATCACCGTCTTGCAGCAGATCAGCGTCGGCCGCTCGGTCTCGGCGCGGGCGGTCTCGATGGCCATGCGGATCTCGTCTGCATCATGGCCGTCGACGTTGCGGACCACCTGCCAGCCGTAGGCCTCGAAGCGCGCGGCGGTGTCGTCGGTGAACCAGCCCTCGACTTCGCCGTCGATGGAGATACCGTTGTCGTCGTAGAAGGCGACCAGCTTGCCAAGACCAAGGGTTCCGGCCAGCGAGCAGACTTCATGGCTGATGCCTTCCATCATGCAGCCATCGCCGAGGAAGGCGTAGGTGAAGTGGTCGACGATGGCGTGGCCTTCGCGGTTGAACTGCGCGCCGAGCACCTTCTCGGCCAACGCGAAGCCGACTGCGTTGGCGATGCCCTGGCCGAGCGGACCGGTGGTGGTCTCAACGCCTGGGGTGTAGCCGTATTCCGGATGGCCCGGGGTCTTGCTGTGCAGCTGACGGAACTGCTTGAGATCGTCAATCGACAGGTCGTAGCCGGAGAGGTGCAGCAGCGAGTAGATCAGCATCGAGCCGTGGCCGTTGGACAGCACGAAGCGGTCGCGGTCGGCCCACTGCGGGTTCTGCGGGTTGTGCTTGAGGAAGTCACGCCACAACACTTCGGCGATGTCCGCCATGCCCATCGGCGCGCCCGGATGGCCGCTGTTGGCTTTTTGCACGGCATCCATACTCAGGGCGCGAATGGCGTTGGCTCGGTCACGACGGCTGGGCATCGCTGATCTCCTGCAAGGGGGGCTGATCGAAAAAGGCGGCCATTTTCGCCCAGCCACGGGGGAGCGGGCAATCACGGATGGCCAATCGGGCGCAATTGGCCGCCGCGCCAACCGGCGCACACCGCGCAAAGCAAGCCGCCCATCCAGCAATATCAAAACTTTTTGATATTGCAATTGTATGCCCACGCGGCCCCGACTAGAATCCGCGCCATCATGAACGCCCCGCAGCCGCTTGCCCGCCCCGACCCCAGCGAACAGCTCGCCATCCTGTGCAAGGCCGGCGGCGATGTCCTGCGCCTGCAGATCCTGCGGGTGCTGGCCAGTGACTCGTTCGGCGTGCTGGAACTGGCGCAGATCTTTGCCATGCGCCAGTCCGGGATCAGCCATCACCTCAAGGTGCTGGCCCAGGCCGGGCTGCTGGCCACCCGCCGTGAGGGGACGGCGATCTTCTACCGCCGGGCACTGGCCAGCAGCGGCGAGCCCGGCAGCACCCTGCATGCCGCCCTGCTGGCCGAGGCGGATGTCCTGCCACTGGCCGCTGCGGTGCAGCAGCGCATCGCTGAGGTGCAGCGCCGGCGCAGCGCCGCAGCCCGGGACTTCTTCACCCGTACCCTGGCGCGCTTTCGCGCCCAGCAGGATCTGATCGCAGGCCTTGCCCAGTACCGCGACAGCGTGCTGGCCCTGCTCGATGCCCTGCCCTTTGCCACCGGGGCCTGCGCCCTTGAGGTCGGCCCTGGCGATGGTGGGTTTCTGCCGGATCTGGCGCGGCGCTTTGCGCACGTCCAGGCACTGGACAACAACCCCGCCATGCTCGAACTGGCCCGCCAGCGCTGTATCGAGGAGGGGCTGGAAAATGTCCAGCTGACGCTGGCCGATGCCCTGCACGACCCGCAGCCACCCGCCGACTGCGTGGTGCTTAACATGGTGCTGCATCATTTCAGCGACCCGGCCAGCGCTCTGGTGCAACTGGCCCGCCAGATACGCCCCGGTGGCAGCCTGCTGCTCACCGAACTGTGCCAGCATCATCAGGACTGGGCCCGCGAGGCCTACGGTGATCTGTGGCTGGGCTTTGATCAGGAGACCCTGACCGACTGGGCACAACGCGCGGGCCTGCAGGCTGGGGAAAGCCTGTACATCGGCCTGCGCAACGGCTTTCAGCTGCAGGTGCGGCACTTCATCCGTCCGCAGCCCCTCCCCGCTCCACCCCATGCATGACACGGCCGCGAGGCCGACTCACCCAACGGTAATTAAGGAACCGATCGATGAGCGAATATTCCGTCTTCACCTCCGAGTCCGTGTCCGAAGGCCATCCGGACAAGATCGCTGACCAGATCTCCGATGCGGTGCTCGATGCGATCATCGCCGAAGACAAGCACGCCCGCGTGGCCTGCGAGACCATGGTCAAGACTGGCGTGGCGATCGTCGCCGGTGAGGTCACGACCAGCGCCTGGGTCGACCTTGAGCAGCTGGTGCGGGACGTGATCTGTGACATCGGCTACACCAGCTCCGAGGTCGGCTTCGATGGCGCCACCTGCGGCATCATCAACATCATCGGCAAGCAGTCCCCGGACATCAATCAGGGGGTCGATCGGGCCAAGCCGGAAGACCAGGGCGCGGGCGATCAGGGCCTGATGTTCGGCTACGCCAGCAACGAGACCGACGTGCTGATGCCGGCGCCGATCTGCTTCTCGCACCGTCTGGTCGAGCGTCAGGCCGAGGCGCGCAAGAGCGGCCTGCTGCCGTGGCTGCGTCCGGATGCCAAGAGCCAGGTCACCTGCCGCTACGAGAACGGCCAGGTGGTCGGCATCGACGCGGTGGTGCTGTCCACCCAGCACAACCCGGAGATCAGCCAGAGCGACCTCAAGGAAGCGGTGATGGAGCTGATCATCAAGCACACCCTGCCGGCCGAGCTGCTGCACAAGGACACCCAGTTCCACATCAACCCGACCGGCAAGTTCGTCATCGGTGGCCCGGTAGGCGACTGCGGCCTGACCGGGCGCAAGATCATCGTCGACTCCTACGGCGGCATGGCCCGTCACGGCGGCGGCGCCTTCTCCGGCAAGGACCCGTCCAAGGTCGACCGCTCCGCCGCCTACGCCGGCCGCTACGTGGCCAAGAACATCGTCGCCGCCGGCCTGGCCGAGCGCTGCGAGATCCAGGTCTCCTACGCCATCGGCGTGGCCCAGCCGACCTCGATCTCGATCAACACCTTCGGCACCCACAAGGTGAGCGAGGAGAAGATCATCCAGCTGGTCCGCGAGGTCTTCGACCTGCGTCCGTACGCGATCACCCGGATGCTCGACCTGCTGCACCCGATGTACCGGGCCACCGCCGCCTACGGCCACTTCGGCCGTACCCCCCAGCAGGTGACCGTCGGTGCAGACACCTTCACCACCTTCACCTGGGAGCGGACCGACAAGGCCGAGGCACTGCGCGCCGCTGCCGGTCTGTAAGGCCGCGCCGTCAGGCGCATGATGCTCCACAAGGCCCCTGCCAGCGCGCTGCCAGGGGCTTTTTGCTGGCGAGCATTCCCTCGCCTGGAGCCGCAACGCATCACCCCGCACACCGCAACCGCCGCTTTTTTCTGCATGGCGGCGAGAGGGGACACTCAATTGAAAACACGTCTTGTCTTGCGATGCTCCATGGGCAAGCCCAGAGTGCCCGACTGACGCACTGCCCGAGAGCCTTCGCTGCGCGCAGATTCTCGAACAGATCGTCACACCGAACATGTCATGAAATGGAGCTGGAACATGAGTGAGCAGAACAACAGCAACGCCGGCAAGTGCCCCGTCATGCACGGCGCCAATTCGACTGCCAGCAAGTCCAACATGGACTGGTGGCCGAATGCCCTCAACCTCGACATCCTCCACCAGCACGACAGCAAGACCAACCCGCTGCAGGGCTTCAACTACCGCGAAGAGGTGAAGAAGCTCGACGTCGCCGCCCTCAAGCGCGACCTCACCGCACTGATGACCGACAGCCAGGACTGGTGGCCGGCCGACTGGGGCCACTACGGCGGCCTGATGATCCGCATGGCCTGGCACGCGGCCGGCTCCTATCGCATCGCCGATGGTCGTGGTGGCGCCGGCACCGGCAACCAGCGCTTTGCACCGCTCAACTCCTGGCCGGACAACGCCAACCTCGACAAGGCGCGCCGCCTGCTCTGGCCGATCAAGAAGAAGTACGGCAACCGCCTCAGCTGGGCTGACCTGCTGATCCTGGCCGGCAACGTTGCCTATGAATCGATGGGCCTGAAGACTTACGGCTTTGCCTTTGGCCGCGAAGACATCTGGCACCCGGAGAAGGACATCTACTGGGGCTCCGAGAAGGAGTGGCTGGCCAAGAGCGGTAGCGAAGGCAGCCGCTACAGTGGCGAGCGTGACCTGGAAAACCCGCTGGCTGCGGTGATGATGGGCCTGATCTACGTCAACCCCGAAGGCGTGGACGGCCAGCCCGAC
>CAZFFB010000067.1:0-8807 GCA_964517735.1 uncultured Pseudomonas sp. | reverse complement strand
CCGCTCGAGGCGCGTTATCCGAGGAAGTCCGTCCCCGACCGCAAGTTCGTCTACGCGCACGCGATGCAGTGCTTCCTCCTGGGCGGCATCCCCGAGGGCTTCGCCCATTCGTATGCGTCGGACGCGAAGACCGAGGACTTCTCCTCCTGGCCGCCGGCGGCGGGGCCGGGCGTGCGCACGTGGTGGAGCGAGCGCCTGACGCCGTCCGTCCACAAGCCGACCCTGGAGGCCGGTCGTCCCGCCATCCTGCGTCGCAACCTGGGCAGTAAGGCGATCAAGATGGTCTACGGCGACGAAGCCAAGGCCGGCAAGTCGGTCAAGGTGGTCGACGTCGACCGTGCCGACCGCGCCCGCTTTGCTCTGTCCGACGCCGAGGTCACCGAGCTGGCCAAGCAGGCGCTGATCATCGAGAAGCACTATGGTCGTCCGATGGACATCGAGTGGGCCAAGGACGGTGACGACGGCCAGCTGTACATCGTCCAGGCTCGCCCGGAAACCGTGAAGAGCCGCTCCAGCGCCAACGTCATGGAACGCTATCTGCTCAAGGAAAAGGGCAAAGTGCTGGTGGAAGGCCGCGCGATCGGCCAGCGTATCGGCGCCGGCAAGGTGGTGGTGATCCATGACGTCAGCGAGATGGACAAGGTGCAGCCAGGCGACGTGCTGGTCTCCGACATGACCGACCCGGACTGGGAGCCGGTGATGAAGCGCGCCAGCGCCATCGTCACCAACCGTGGCGGGCGTACCTGCCACGCGGCGATCATCGCCCGCGAGCTGGGCATTCCGGCGGTGGTCGGCTGCGGCAACGCCACCCACGTGCTCAGCGATGGCCAGCAGGTCACCGTGTCCTGCGCCGAGGGCGATACCGGGCTGATCTATGAGGGTGCGCTGGGCTTCGACGTGCGCCAGAACTCGGTGGACGCCATGCCCGACCTGCCGTTCAAGATCATGATGAACGTCGGCAACCCGGACCGCGCCTTCGACTTCGCCCAGCTGCCCAACGCCGGTGTCGGCCTGGCGCGCCTGGAGTTCATCATCAACCGCATGATCGGCGTGCACCCTAAGGCGCTGCTCAACTTCGCCAGCCTGCCGGCGGAGATCAAGGACAGCGTCGAGAAGCGCATCGCCGGCTACAACGATCCGGTCGGCTTCTATGTCGAGAAGCTGGTCGAGGGCATCAGCACCCTGGCGGCGGCCTTCTGGCCGAAGAAGGTCATCGTGCGCATGTCCGACTTCAAGTCCAACGAGTACGCCAACCTGATCGGTGGCAAGCTCTATGAGCCGGAAGAAGAAAATCCGATGCTCGGTTTCCGCGGTGCTTCCCGTTACATCAGTGACAGCTTCCGCGACTGCTTCGAGCTCGAGTGCCGGGCAATGAAGAAGGTCCGCAACGAGATGGGCCTGACCAATGTCGAGATCATGATCCCGTTCGTGCGCACTCTGGGCGAAGCCTCGCAGGTCATTGATCTTCTGGCCAGTCACGGCCTCAAGCGCGGTGAGAATGGGCTGCGTGTGATCATGATGTGCGAGCTGCCCTCCAATGCGCTGCTCGCCGAAGAGTTCCTCGAGTACTTCGACGGCTTCTCGATTGGCTCCAACGACCTGACCCAGCTGACCCTGGGGCTGGATCGTGACTCGGGGATCATCGCCCACCTGTTTGATGAGCGAAATCCTGCAGTGAAGAAGCTGTTGTCCAGTGCCATCCAGGCTTGCCGCAAGGCCGGCAAGTACATCGGCATCTGCGGCCAGGGGCCTTCAGATCATCCGGATCTGGCCAAGTGGCTGATGGAGCAGGGCATCGACAGCGTGTCGCTGAACCCGGACTCGGTGCTCGACACTTGGTTCTTCCTTGCCGAAGATCAGGTCTGACGCGGCGGTCCCTGACGGCGCCGGGCGATCCGCCCGGCGCGTCTTCGTTCTGCGCCTCCCTACGTTGGCCTAGTGTGCATGGCGCAGGCGACTGGCTAGGATGATGACCTGTGCGGTGTATTGCATGCGCAGTCTGTGCGCGGCCGTACCGACTCATTCAGCCGATCTTTCAAGCAAGGAGCCTTGCATGCAATACGTGACCCCTGACCTGTGCGATGCCTATCCTTATGTGCACGTTGTCGAGCCGATGTTCAGCAACTTCGGCGGGCGTGATTCCTTCGGTGGCCAGATCGTCACCATCAAGTGCTTTGAGGACAACTCGCTGGTCAAGGAGCAGGTCGAGCTCGATGGACGTGGCAAGGTGCTGGTCGTCGATGGGGGGGGCTCCCTGCGCCGTGCACTGCTGGGCGACATGCTGGCCGAGAAGGCTGCCGCGAATGGCTGGGAAGGCATCGTGATCTATGGCTGCATCCGCGACGTGGATGTCATCGCCCAGACCGATCTGGGTGTGCAGGCCTTGGCCGCGCATCCGATGAAGACTGACAAGCGCGGCATCGGCGATCTGAACGTGGCCGTGACCTTCGGCGGCGTTACCTTCCGGCCGGGTGAGTATCTCTATGCAGACAACAACGGCATCATCGTTTCCCCTGATGCCTTGCAGATGCCGGCCTGAGTGCCTCCCCAGCCCGGGCGCTAGCGGCCGGGCGGCCTCTGGAGCATGCCGATGAGCGGGAGCGATCCGGTGAGCGAGCGCGGGCTGGTACATGGTTACGTGCTGGACGGTGAGGGCGGTGCCCGTCGTCTGGCGCGTGACGCGCTGGAGGTGCTCGATCTGCGCCCGGGCGAGAGTCTGTGGTTGCACTGGGACCGCAGTGTCGGTGATGCCCGCCAGTGGCTGCGCGGAAGCAGCGGGCTCAGCGAGTTTGCCTGCGATCTGCTCTTGGAGGAGGCGACCCGTCCGCGTCTGCTGCATCTGGGCGGCGAGCGGCTGTTGCTGTTTCTGCGCGGGGTCAACCGCAACCCTGGTGCGGCTCCCGAGGACATGGTTTCGCTGCGCATCTATGCCGATGCGCAGCGGGTGATCTCCTTGCGCCTGCGTCCACTGCAGGCAGTCGCCAGCCTCTGCCAGGCCTTCGAGCGACGCGAGGGTCCGTGCAATGCCTCGCAGGTGCTGCTGTTTCTCGCCGAGGCGCTGACGGATCATGTCGATACGCTGACCAACGATCTAGCCGAGCGTCTTGATGGAATCGAGGAGGCGCTCGAGGCCGACGAACAGGCGGTGCCTGATCGCAACCTGCTGCTGGGATTGCGCCGCCAGGCTGCCGGCCTGCGCCGCTATCTGGCGCCACAGCGCGACATCTACGCCCAGCTGACCAGCAATCACCTGAGCTGGCGCAGCACTGAAGATGCCGATCAGTGGAACGAGCTGCATAACCGGCTGATCCGCAACCTCGAGGAGCTGGAGCTGGCCCGCGAGCGGATCAGTCTGCTGCAGGAGGCTGAGCACCGGCGGGTTACCGAGCGGATGAACCGCACCATGTACCTGCTGGGGATCATTACCGGCTTCTTCCTGCCCATGAGCTTTCTCACCGGCCTGCTCGGAATCAATGTCGGAGGCATACCCGGCTCCGAGCATCCCTACGGCTTTCTGCTCGCCTGCCTGCTGATGGGGGGCGTCGCGCTGTTCCAGTGGTGGCTGTTTCGCCGCTTGCGCTGGCTCTGAGGCCAGCCTGTGACCAGGATCCGGGCGCGGGCGTCCGGATACATGTCTTTCATACGGGGTCGAGTCGTCATGCATGATCCATTCGAAGCATCCCTGCGCAAGCTGCTGCGTGAGCCTTCCGCAGAGCCTGCCGAGCACGATCGCCTGCATCGGGTGCTGAAGACCGCCAGCCGCAAGACCAGCATGGGCGATCTGCTGCGTCTGCCCGGCCACTGGTTCGAGGCACTGATGCTGGCTTTTAACCGGGGTACGACCCGCCAGGCGGTGTCAGTCACCCGTCGACTGCACAATGGCGCGAGCCGCGCCCATGAGGCTGATTGAAGATGGAATTCGATATCTGGACCCAGGGCCTGCTGGGCGCGATGAGTACCCTGTGGGGCAAGCTGGCCGGGTTCATCCCCAACCTGCTCGGTGCCCTGCTGGTGGTGGTGCTGGGCTTTGCGGTAGCCAAGCTGCTCGATACCCTGCTCTCCAAACTGCTGGCCAAGCTGGGGCTCGATCGTCTGCTGGCCGGTACCGGTCTGCCGCGTGTGCTGGAACGTGCCGGGCTGCGCAGCAGCGTATCGATCCTGGCCGGGCGCATCGTCTACTGGTTCGTACTGCTGGTGTTCCTGGTCTCGGCGGCCGAGTCGCTTGGCCTGCAGCGGGTCTCGGCGACCCTTGACCTGTTCGCGCTGTACCTGCCCAAGGTATTCGGTGCGGCGTTGGTGCTGCTGGCGGGCGTGCTCCTGGCGCAGCTGGCCAACAGCCTTGTGCGGGGCGCTGCCGAGGGGGTGGGGCTGGAATACGGTAACAGCCTGGGGCGGGTCGCTCAGGTCATGGTGATCGTCATCAGCCTTTCGGTGGCCATCGGGCAGCTCGAGGTGAAGACGGATCTTTTGAACATCGTCATCGGCATTGTGCTGACATCGGTCGGGCTGGCGCTGGCGCTGGCGCTGGGCCTTGGCAGTCGAGCGGTGGTAGGGCAGATCATTGCCGGCATTTATTTGCGTGAACTCTACGAGGTCGGCCAGCAGATCCGTCTGGGCGAGATCGAGGGGGTGATCGAGGAAATCGGCACGGTGAAGACCATCCTGCGTGATGAGCACGGCGAGCTGGTAACCCTCAGCAACAGCCTGTTGCTGAGCGAGCAGGTACGCAGCCGCTGAATCTCTCCGTCATCGTCCGCAAGCGCCCTTGCCATGCATCCTGCTGATGCCCTGCATCCGCCTTGCGCCCCAGACTGGCCCGATCCGTGAATACACCCAGTGCCCCGTCCCTGCGTTATGACCCCCGCGAGCTGACCGACGAGGAGCTGGTGCAGCGTGCCCATGGGGAGCTGTTTCACGTCACCCGTGCCTACGAGGAGCTGATGCGCCGTTACCAGCGCACGCTGTTCAACGTCTGTGCCCGCTACCTTGGCAATGATCGCGATGCCGATGATGTCTGCCAGGAGGTCATGCTCAAGGTGCTCTACGGGCTGAAGAACTTCGAGGGCAAGTCGAAGTTCAAGACCTGGCTGTACAGCATCACCTATAACGAATGCATCACTCAGTACCGCAAAGAGCGGCGCAAGCGCCGGCTGATCGATGCGCTGAGCCTCGATCCTCTGGAGGAAGCCGAAGAGGAAAAGGCGCCCGAGGAGGAGGCGCGCGGCGGACTCGATCGCTGGCTCGGGCATGTCAATCCCATCGACCGGGAAATCCTCGTGCTGCGTTTTGTCGCCGAGCTCGAATTTCAGGAGATTGCCGACATCATGCATATGGGGCTGAGTGCCACCAAGATGCGCTACAAGCGTGCCCTTGACCGCTTGCGAGAGCGCTTTGCCGGGGAGATCGGCGAGTAGGATCCTGTGGTGCCCTTGCGGGCTGTGCTAGACTTTGGGGCAGGCTGCCTGTGACATGCCGGCAACCGCCAAAAACCTAGATAGGGGAATGATGGATGAAACTGAAAAACACCTTGGGCGTCGTGATCGCTTCCGTGCTGGCTACCGCCTCCGCTCATGCGCTGGCACAGGGTCAAGGTGCAGTCGAAGCTGAAGTATTCGCCAAGTACTACAACCCGGACAGCATCCACAACAGCACTGACGGTGCACTGGTGGGTGCCGGCGTCGGTTACTTCCTGACCGATGATCTGTCGCTGAACCTCTCCCACGGCGTCTACCGCCGTCTGGAGGCTGATACCGGCTTCCCGAACCAGAAGGACATCGATGGCAGCCTGACCGGCCTGGACGCGACCTACCACTTCGGTGTCCCGGGTGCCCGCAGCCTGCGTCCGTACGCCTCGGTCGGTTTCGCTCACCAGGAGCTCGACAACACCTTCCAGCGTGGCCAGAACAAGACCACCATGGCAACTGCCGGTGCCGGCCTCAAGTACTACGTCACCGAGAACGTCGTGCTGCGCAGCGGCGTCGATGCCATGTACGGCCTCGATCACGAGCAGACCGAGTGGATGGCCGGTGTGGGTGTCGGTGTGAACTTCGGTGGTGGCAGCGCCGCTCCGGCGCCGATGCCGGTGGCAGCACCCGCCCCGGCCCCGGTCTATCAGGCTCCGGCCGCTGAGCCGGCTCCGGAGCTGGTGCGTGTCGAGCTGGACGTCAAGTTCGACTTCGACAAGGCCCAGGTCAAGCCGGAGAGCTTCGGCGATATCCAGAATCTCGCCGAGTTCATGAACCAGTTCCCGCAGACCACCACCGTGGTTGAAGGTCACACTGACTCGGTCGGTACCGACGCCTATAACCAGCGTCTGTCCGAGCGTCGCGCCACGGCCGTACGTCAGGTACTGGTCGGCCAGTACGGCGTTGCCGGTGAGCGTGTCAACGCTGTCGGTTATGGCGAGTCCCGTCCGGTGGCCGACAACGCCACCGAAGCGGGTCGCGCCATCAACCGCCGCGTGGAAGCGGAAGTCGAGGCGCAGATCGTTCGCTGATCCGCTCCCTGTGCATGACAATGCCCGCCGCGTGCGGGCATTGTCGTTTCTGGCCGGGCGCCTGAGCGCATCCGCTTCGTTGCGGAGTCAGGTTTGACCTGGAGCCGCCAACCCTCTAACCTTCGCGCCCTGCTTCAGGTGCCCCCCCAGCTCACGACTCGGAGGGGTGAAACAGGGAAGCCGGTGCGTCTGTCTTGCGACAGGCCAGTCCGGCGCTGCCCCCGCAACGGTAGGCGAGTCAAGAAACCGCAAGTGGCCACTGTGCTCCGGCATGGGAAGGCGCGGTTTTCGGAAGATTCCACTCGCAAGCCCGGAGACCGGCCTGTCGCATTCACGGTAGCGCGGCGGGCGCTGTCCGCCGGTCGCAGGCTGCCTCTGGGTGGTCCGGTCGTCGTCGCATCCGCTGTCTGCCTTCAAGTTGCTCGCGCGGGGAGCGCGACACGGAGAGACTGCGATGCACCTTCCTGTACTGCCGGCGGCACTGCTCTGCGCCTTGCCGTCCCTGGCCCTTGCGGCCGACCCACTGTCCATGCCACACCAGCTGGTGACCGCCAGCCGTACCGCCCAGGATCTGGACCGCTCGCTGGCGGCGGTGACCCTCATCGAGCGTGCCGATATCGAGCGTCTGCAGGCCACGAGCCTCGCCGAGCTGCTGCAGCGGGTGCCTGGCGTCACCCTGGCCAACAATGGCGGTCCTGGCAAGACCACCTCGCTGTTCATGCGCGGCAGCAACTCCACTCACACCCTGCTGCTGATCGATGGCGTACGCATCGGCTCGGCCACCAGCGGCGCGGCCGCCCTGCAGGATCTGCCGGTCGAGCTGATCGAGCGCATCGAAGTGGTGCGCGGGCCACGCTCGAGCCTGTATGGCTCGGAGGCGATCGGCGGGGTGATTCATATCTTCACCCGCCGCGAGGAGCGCGCCGGCCTGCGCCCTTTCCTGTCGCTGGGTACGGCCAGCCGCGACACCCACAGCGCCAGTGCCGGCCTTTCGGCCCGTCAGGGGGCCAGCTGGTTCAATCTTGGCGTGGCCGCCAGCGATACCGATGCCATCGATGCCAAGACCCGTGGCAGCAGCGGGCATGAGGATGATCGTGACGGCTACCGCAGCCGCTCGCTGTCGCTGCGTGCCGGGCATCGCCTGAATGAAGCCATCGAGCTTGAGGGCAGCTTCCTGCAGGCCGACTCGCGCAATCATTACGATGCACTGAGTCGCAGCGGTACCAGTGGCCTGGATGCCCATGCCGACGGGCTGCAGCGGGTCACCAGCCTGGCAGCCCATCTGCGCCCGCTCGATCCCTGGCAGATGACCCTGCGCGCCGGCCGCAGCGAAGATCGCTCGGACGCCTTCCAGGACGCCCGCTTCTTCTCGCGCTTTGCCAGCGAGCGCGACAGCCTGAGCTGGCAGAACGATATCCAGCTGGGCGAGGGGCATATCCTGGTGCTGGGCAGCGACTACCTGCGTGACCGCATCGACAGCACGACGGCCTACCAGCAGGACAGCCGTGACAATCATGGCTACTTCATCCAGTACCTGGGCAGTCACCAGCGCCATGACTGGCAATGGGCGCTGCGCCGCGATGTCGACGAGCAGTTCGGTGATCACGAGACCGGCAGTCTGGCTTGGGGTTATGCCCTGAGCGAGGACCTGCGTCTTTATGCCAGTGCCGGTACCGCCTTCAAGGCACCGACCTTCAACCAGCTGTACTTCCCAGGCTTTGGCAATCCGGCGCTGGATGCGGAAACCTCCCAAAGCCTTGAGCTGGGCCTTGTCGGGCGCAGCGACTGGGGGCAGTGGTCGGCCAGTGTTTACCGCACCCATATCGACGATCTGATCGCCACGGTGACCGTGGATGGGCGCAGCCAGGCACTGGGGGTCGATGAGGCGCGCCTGCGCGGGCTGGAGCTGAGTCTGGCCAGTCGCTGGCTGGGCTGGGACTGGCAGGCGGCCTACAGCCTGGTCGATGCCGAAAACCGCTCGGATCGCCGCAGTCGCAGCGGCATCGCCTACTACGGCAAGGCCCTCAATCGCCGCCCGGCCCGCACGCTGAACCTGGATATCGACCGGCGCTTCGGCGCCCTGACGCTGGGAGCTGGCGTGCACGCCCAGAGCCGCCGCTATGACGACCTAGAAAACCAGACGCCGCTCGCAGGCTTCGTCACCCTGGATCTGCGCGGTGAATGGCAGTTCAGTCCGCAATGGCGCCTGCAGCTCAAGGCCGCCAACCTGCTGAACGCCGATTACCAGACGGCCGCAGGCTTCGAGCAGCCCGCCCAGCGCGTCATCCGCGCCTACATCGAACCGTACGCC
>CAZFFB010000066.1:0-8872 GCA_964517735.1 uncultured Pseudomonas sp. | reverse complement strand
GGCGGGTAGACGGCGTAGATACCGCCCAGCGCATAGGTCGGCTGATCGAGCTGCAGAGCGACCAGTTCGCCGCGCTTGAGCGCATCGGCAACGATGAAGTCCGGCTGGTAGATCAGCCCTTGCCCAGCCACCGCCGCAGCCAGCAACGCTTCGCCGTTGTTGGCCGAAAGATCGCCGTCGATCGCCACGCGCACGCTGCCGTCATGGCCGAATGCCCATTCCTTGCCGCCGGCCCAGGACGACAGGGTGTAACCCAGGCAATTGTGCTGGGCCAGCTCCGCCACTCGCCGCGGTACGCCACGTCGGTCCAGATAGGCGGGCGCCGCGCAGACCAGCTCCGTGCAGTCGCCCAGCTTGCGCGCCTGCAGCGGACTGTCGGCCAGCCTGCCGATACGGATCGCCAGATCCCAGCCGCCATCCAGCAGATCCACCACGCTGTCGCTCAGGCCCAGCTCGATCTTCAAGGCCGGATAACGCTGGCTGAAGGCCGGCAGCAGCGGCGCGATGAAGCGGTTACCAAAGGACAGCGGCAGGTTCATGCGCAACAGGCCGCGCGCATAGACCCGCTGCGAAGCAGCGCACGCTTCAGCCTCATCGATCTCCGGCAGGATGCGCAGGCAGGCTTCCAGATAATCGTTGCCGGCTTCGCTCAGGCTCAGCCGGCGCGTGGTGCGATGCAGCAGCTTGACCCCCAGATGCGCTTCCAGGGCATCCACATACTTGGTGGCCATCGCCGGCGACATGCCCAGGTGACGACCCGCCGCAGACAGGCTGCCGGCGCTGACGGCACGCACGAAGACCCGCATGGCCGTGACGCGATCAAGCACAGGATTTCTCCCTTTCAGTAGGAAGTGAATACAATATTTTGCAGATTATCGATGAAAATGATTTAAGCGACACTGTCCGCACTCAAGCTGCACATACGGAGTCGCCATGACCGCTAGCCCCACACCCCAGATGCCCACCCTGTTCGTACCCCACGGTGCAGGCCCCTGCTTCTTCATGGACTGGAATCCGCCAACCGCCTGGAAACGCATGGGCGACTTCCTCAGCAGCCTGGCTGCGACCTTGCCCGCACGCCCCACAGCCATCGTGCTGGTTTCGGCGCACTGGCTGGAGCCGGCGTTCAGCGTGACCTGCGGCCCGCAGCCCGAGCTGATCTACGACTACCACGGCTTTCCGGCGCACACCTATGAGCTGCGCTACCCCGCTCCCGGCGCACCGCAACTGGCCGCGCACATCGCGGCGCTGCTCGGTGCCGCACAGTTGCCGGTGCAACAGGATCCCGCCCGCGGCTTCGATCATGGCATGTTCATCCCGCTGAAGCTGATGTTTCCCGGCGCAGATGTCCCGGTGGTGCAACTGTCGCTGCGCCACGACCTGGATCCGCAAGCGCATCTGGACGCCGGACGCGCACTGGCTCCGCTGCGCGATCAGGGCGTGCTGATCGTCGGCAGCGGCATGAGTTTCCACAACATGCGCGGCTATGGCGATCCGCACTTCGGACCGGTTGCCGACACCTTCGACCAGTGGCTGGTGCAGACCATCGAGTCTGCCCCGCCGCTGCGCGAGGCGGCTCTGGCCCGCTGGGATCAGGCACCTTGTGCGCGGCTGTGTCATCCGCCGCGCGCCGAGGAGCACCTGCTGCCACTGCTGCTGGCCGCCGGTGCGGCAGGCGAGGACCCCGGCCAGTGCATCTTTACCGACCGCGTGATGGAAGTGGCGCTGTCGGCCTTCCGCTTCGGTTAACTTGAGGAGAATCCATCCATGATCATCAATCTTTCCGGCAAGACGGCCATCGTCACCGGCGCTACCGGTGGTATCGGTCTGGCCATTGCCAAAGGACTGGCCGATGCCGGCGCGAGCGTGGTCATCTGCGGTCGCCAGCGCGAGCGCGTCGATGCCGCGCTGAATCAATTGCAGGCAACCCAGGCCGGTGCCAAGGCCCGCGGTGTAGTCACCGACCTTGCCAGCGCTGCTGGTTGCCAGGCGCTGATCGCAGCCGAACCGCAGGCCGATATCCTGATCAATAACCTGGGCATTTACGGCGTCAAGCCGTTCTTCGACATCGACGATGCGGACTGGGAGGAAATCTTCCAGATCAACGTGATGAGTGGCGTGCGTCTCGCGCGGCACTATGCCCAGGGCATGCAGGCTCGCGGCTGGGGGCGGATCCAGTGCATCTCCAGCGAATCGGCACTGAACATTCCCGGCGAAATGGTTCATTACGGCGTCAGCAAGGCGGCCCTGCAGGGGTTGTCGCGGGGACTGGCCAAGGTACTGGCCGGCAGCGGCGTGACCGTCAACACCATCCTGCCAGGACCGACCCGCACCGAGGGCGCCATCGCCTTCATCGCCGGCATGGCGCAGGAGCGCGGCGTATCCGCGGCGGAAATGGAGGCGCTGTTCCTCGCCGAAAACCGCCCGTCGAGCCTGATTCGCCGCTTTGCCAGCCCCGAGGAGGTCGCCAACCTCTGCGTCTACGCCGCCTCGCCACAGGCCAGCGCAACCACCGGGGCGGCCTTGCGGGTCGAGGGCGGGATCGTCGAAAGCATTGCCTGATGCCTTGCCCGCCCCCTGAAACACCGAGGCCCGCACATCGGCGGGCCTCGATTCACAGCGTCTGCCAGGAACCCGCTGGCTGGCACCTGCAGAAGACCGCCAGCTTACAAGCTCAGGTCACGTAGCGAGGCCTTGAGGAATTCACGCTTGAGGTCCTGGAAGGTATGCACCGCGGGGAACTGCGGGAACTCGGCAATCACGTTGTCCGGCGCATGGAACAGGATGCCGGCATGGGCCTCGCTGAGCATGGTGGTGTCGTTGTAGGAGTCACCGGCGGCGATTACCCGGTAGTACAGACTCTTGAGGGCAATCACCGACTGACGCTTGGGATCTTTCTGGCGCAGCTGATAATCCACCACACGATCGGTCTCGTCGGTGATCAGCTTGTGGCACAGCAGGGTCGGGAAGCCGAGCTGGCGCATCAACGGCTGGGAGAATTCATAGAAGGTGTCGGAGAGGATCACGACCTGGAAACGCTCGCGCAGCCAGTCGATGAACTCCACCGCGCCGTCCAGCGGCTTGAGGGTCGCGATCACGTCCTGGATGTCCTTGAGCTTGAGGCCATGCTCGTCAAGGATGCGCAGGCGCTGCTTCATCAGCACGTCATAGTCGGGAATGTCGCGGGTCGTAGCCTTGAGCGCGTCGATTCCGGTTTTTTCAGCGAAGGCAATCCAGATCTCCGGAACCAGTACACCTTCAAGATCAAGGCAGGCGATTTCCACAGCAAACTCCTCGATGAGCAGACGAAATTCGAGGCGGCACTCTAGCCGCTTGCCTGCCGGGGCGCAACGCAACCCACCCGGCGACGGATGAAAAAGCTACGGGGCCTGCGGCGCGGGGCTTGCCCACATATAACTGGAAGAGCGCACCAGGGGCCTTTTTAGTTATTTCAACGCATAAATCCCTTGCTGCTACCATCGCGCCACTGCCCAACGTTGTGGAAGCGCCCATGAACTCGACCCTTGATATTGCTGCCCTGGCGGCCGCCTATGCCGACAAATCCCCGCAGGAGGTGCTCAAGCTCGCCTTCGAGCACTTTGGCGATGAGCTGTGGATCTCCTTCAGCGGCGCCGAGGACGTGGTGCTGGTCGACATGGCCTGGAAGCTGAACAAGAACGTCAAGGTATTCAGCCTGGATACCGGCCGCCTGCATGCACAGACCTACCGCTTCATCGAGCAGGTGCGCGAGCACTATGGTCTGCAGATCGAGGTGCTCTCCCCCGATCCGCGCCGGCTCGAGCCACTGGTGCGCGAGAAGGGGCTGTTCAGCTTCTATAAGGACGGCCACAGCGAGTGCTGCGGGATCCGCAAGATCGAGCCGCTCCGGCGCAAGCTGGCCGGCGTCAAGGCCTGGGCCACCGGTCAGCGCCGCGACCAGAGCCCCGGCACGCGCAGCCAGGTGGCGGTACTGGAGCTGGACGCTGCCTTCTCCACGCCCGAGCAGCCGCTGTACAAGTTCAACCCGCTGGCCAACATGAGCAGCGCGGACGTCTGGAGCTACATCCGCATGCTGGAGATCCCCTACAACCCGCTGCACGAGCAGGGCTACATCAGCATAGGCTGCGAGCCCTGCACGCGGCCGGTGCTGCCCAACCAGCACGAGCGCGAAGGGCGCTGGTGGTGGGAGGAAGCCACCCACAAGGAATGCGGCCTGCACGCCGGCAACCTGATTGCCCGCACCTGAACGGCCACAAGGCTGCCGGCTCGCAGCCCTGCCGATGAGCCGGGCGTGATCATCTGGTTTGGGTGCATGCGCCGTCAGCGCGGACTGCACCCCGTATGAATGAGAAAGGCCCGACGCCAGGCGCCGGGCCTTGTGCAGGACGGGACAGGCTCAGTAGGTCGGCAGCTCTACGTCAGCAAACAGCTCGTCCAGCTCGGCCTTGTTGCGGCACTGCACCGCCTCAAGCACCCGTTCGCGGCTCAGATGAGGCGCGAAGCGCTCGATGAAGTCGAGCATGAAACCACGCAGGAAGGTACCGCGGCGAAAGCCGATGCGCGTCACGCTCGACTCGAACAGCTCGCTGGCATCGAGCACCACCAGATCCTGGTCCTGCTCCGCATCGACCGCCATGCGTGCAACGATGCCCACCCCAAGCCCCAGACGCACATAGGTCTTGATCACGTCGGCATCGGCGGCGGTGAATACGACCTTGGGCACCAGGCCATGCTGGCCGAAGGCCTCATCCAGCTTGGAGCGGCCGGTAAAGCCGAATACGTAGGTCACGATCGGATACTCGGCCAGCGCCTCAAGCGTGAGCCTGGGCAGCAGGCTCAGTGGATGCCCTTTGGGCACCACCACGCAGCGATTCCAGCGATAGCAGGGCATCATCACCAGGTCACCGTGGCGCTCCAGTGCCTCGGTGGCAATCGCGAAATCGACCGTGCCGTCGGCGGCCATCTCGGCAATCTGCGTCGGGGTACCCTGATGCATGTGCAGGGCTACCTCAGGATATTGCTGGATGAAATCACCGATGACCTGCGGCAACGCATAACGGGCCTGGGTATGGGTGGTGGCGATCGACAGGGTGCCCTTCTTCTCGTTGGAAAACTCCTGGGCAATCTGCTTGATGCTCTCCACCTTGCGCAGGATTTCCCCAGCGGTCTGGATGATCCGCTCGCCAGCCGGCGTCACGCGGGTCAGGTGTTTGCCGCTGCGGGCGAACACCTCGACACCCAGCTCGTCCTCCAGCAGGCGGATCTGCTTGCTGATGCCAGGCTGCGAGGTGTAAAGACTCTGCGCCGTGGCCGAAACGTTGAGGTCGTGGTGGGCCACTTCCCAGATATAACGCAGTTGCTGAAGCTTCATCGAATCACCTCAAGACCGGCGCACGGACAGAGTGCTGCACAGGCAGCACTTATAACCAGAAAAACACCATGCGCCTACAGCTTAGAGCATAAGTTGCATCATGCCGACCGCGCACGCCTCAAAGACCATGACGCGCCTGCAAGAAACACAGCGCCTGATAGAGCTGGCGCACGCGCGGCATGTCGCCGCCCAGCGCAGCCGCTGCCGCCAGGGGCGCGGCGTAGATGGCGTCAAGTTCGGCCGGCCGCCCCTGGGCGAAGTCGTGGTACATGCTGGGCAGATAATCGGGCATGCGATCGGTGAAGGCCATCAGCTTCTGAGCGTAATGATCCGGCAGGCGAGCGCCCGCCTGGCGCGCCATCGCGACCACTTCCTCCATCAGGGCCTCGAGCAGCGCGCGGCTGTCAGCCTGCTGCATCAGGGTCCGGGTACTGGCATTGAGCAGCACCGAGACCCCGTTGCAGGGGATGTTCCACACAAGCTTCTGCCAGCGCGCCCCGTTGAGATCGTTCAGCACACTGGCATCGATACCCGCCTCCCGCAGCCAGGCCACCCCCTGCTCGAGCAGTGCCTGGCGCTCAGCCGCATCAGCCGGCCCGCTGTGATAGCCCAGGTTGCAGACCCCCTGGGACTGATGAACCACAACCCCGGGGGCCTCACGATGGGCACAGATGAAGCACAACCCACCCAGCAGATGCAGCGATTCTGGCAGCAGCGGCCGCAGCGCATCCTCGACCCCCAGACCATTCTGCAGCAGCACCACCTTGGCATCCTGGGCAGCGGCCTGCACGATCAGTGGCGCCAGCTCGCGGTTGGCCGTGCTCTTGGCGCCGACCAGCAGCCAGTCGCAGGCCGGCATCTGGACCGCATCCTGCCAGGCATGCACCATGGGCAGATGCAGCTCGCCAAGCTCGGCATGCCGGACCCGCAGCCCCTGCTCGCGCACGGCTGCATACTCGCTGCGCAGCAGAAAATGCACCTCGAAACCGGCCCGCGCCAGCATCAGACCGTAATAGCCACCAATGGCGCCGGTGCCGATGACACCAATGCGCGGACGAAGGGACATGCTCATCCAACCTGCTCCTGTAATGAATCTGCGCGCACTATTGACCGACGACCCGGCAGCGGCAAGCGCTCGCCGGCAGATTCGTACGCTGATCGCACAACACCCGGTCCGCCAGGCTAAGTCGCCGATCGAAAGTCTTTATTGTGAAGGTCAAGGCGGAAAGGGTAAGGTTCTGCCATCCCGTTATCCCCCCTGCCGCGTACCGCCACGGGCCTGACCGGCGGCCGGCCTCAAGGAACTGCGAGTAACACGATGGCTGATTTACCGATCGATGACCTCAATATTGCCTCCAACGAGGCGCTGATCACTCCCGAGCAGCTGAAACAGGAAATGCCGCTCACCGAGTCGGCCATGCATACCGTCAGCCAGGGCCGTCAGGTGGTGCGTGACATCCTCGATGGCAAGGATCACCGCCTGTTCGTGGTGATCGGCCCCTGCTCGATCCACGATGTGAAGGCTGCTCATGAGTACGCGGAGCGCCTCAAGGCACTGGCGGCCGAGGTTTCCGATACCCTGTTCCTGGTGATGCGCGTGTACTTCGAGAAGCCACGCACCACGGTCGGCTGGAAGGGGCTGATCAACGATCCGTATATGGATGATTCCTTCAAGATCCAGGACGGCCTGCATATCGGTCGCAAGCTGCTTTGTGATCTGGCCGAGATGGGCCTGCCGACCGCCACCGAAGCACTCGACCCCATCTCCCCGCAGTACCTGCAGGATCTGATCAGCTGGTCGGCCATCGGTGCACGCACCACCGAATCGCAGACTCACCGCGAGATGGCCTCCGGCCTGTCCTCGGCGGTCGGCTTCAAGAATGGTACCGATGGCAGCCTGACCGTCGCGATCAACGCCCTGCAGTCGGTGTCCAGTCCGCACCGCTTCCTCGGTATCAACCAGCTGGGTCAGGTATCGATCGTCACCACCAAGGGCAACCAGTACGGCCATGTGGTGCTGCGCGGTGGCAACGGCAAGCCCAACTACGATTCGGTCAGCGTTGCCCTGTGCGAGCAGGAGCTGGCAAAGGCGAAGATCAAGGCCAACATCATGGTCGACTGCAGCCACGCCAACTCCAACAAGGATCCGGCCCTGCAGCCTCTGGTGATGGACAATGTCGCCAACCAGATCCTTGAGGGCAACACCTCGATCATCGGTCTCATGGTGGAAAGCCACCTGAACTGGGGCAACCAGCCGATTCCGGGCAACCTGTGCGAACTGCAGTATGGTGTTTCGGTCACCGATGCCTGCATCGACTGGGCAACCACAGAGAAATCGATCCGCAGCATGCGGGACAAGCTCAAGGACGTACTGCCCCGCCGCCAGCGCAGCTGAGGCATCAGGCACTGACACAGGGCCGGGCCTGATGCCCGGCCCTGTCGTGTATGGAGCAGGCGTCCGTCAGGGTGTGACAGGGGGCTGCCGACGGGCGCGACGCTCCATGTAGCGCTCGACGTAGGAGCAGGAAGCCAGCACCGTGTAGCCCTGAGCCTCAGCAAACTGCAAAGCCGCCTCAGCCAGCTCAGCCGCCACACCCTTGCCCCGCAGCGCCTCAGGCACGAAGGTGCGGTAGATGTCGATGGTCTGCCGGCCCAGATCCATGTAGGCCAGATAGGCGTCATGGCCCTCGATAGTCACTATAAATTGCCGGGCCTTCGGATCGTGCCGGATGTCACTGGCCATTGTCGCATTCATCAAAAACTCCTCGAGCAGCTGCTGGCAACCTCGTTCATCGCAGTGAACGGCAGAAAAGCTAGCAGAGCGGGCATCGTCCTGTCCAAAATCCCACAGCGCAGCAGCGCCACGCAAAAAAAGCTGTCTCTGCCACCCTGGGCAGATTTACTTGGCTAGAGTTACAGGTACCATGTGCGCCAGTCAGTTTCCCGATCCGGGAAATTGTCGCAATGGATCAATGACCTCAAAGGGGAATCCGATGAATACTGTCCTGAAAGCTTCTGCCCTGACCCTGGCCGCCCTGCTGGCCGTTGGTTGCTCCAGCGTTTCCAAGGAAACCGAAGCCCGCCTGACCGCTACCGAAGACGCCGCTGCTCGCGCCCAGGCTCGTGCCGACGAAGCCTACCGCAAGGCTGACGAAGCTCTGGCTGCCGCCCAGAAGGCTCAGCAGACCGCTGACGAAGCCAACGAGCGCGCCCTGCGCATGCTGGAAAAAGCCAGCCGCAAGTAATTCTTGCCAAGGCTTTGAAAAAGCCGACCCGGGTCACCGGGTCGGCTTTTTTGTTGCCTGCCAGCAGCGCCGGCGGATGAGTCGGAGCCGGCACTGCCGACCCCGGGATGCCGCTTACATCCCCAGCAGCAGCTCGTCCTGGCTGGCCAGTGCCTGGCGCGGTTCGGCGATCTCGACCGGCAGGCCGTCTTCTGCGGCCACCACCTCACGCACCATTTCCCAGTCCAGCTGCATACTTGCGCCCAGCGCCTCGTTC
>CAZFFB010000065.1:0-8971 GCA_964517735.1 uncultured Pseudomonas sp. | reverse complement strand
ACCCGGTCGGTGGCTGGCCGTTCAAGTAACCCGGAGTGTGGCAGTGGCCAACCCGGGAAAGTCTGTGATCAGGCTTTCTACTCCGATGGCAGCGAGCCGGCGCATCAATGCCGGCTCGTTGACCGTCCATGCCGAGACATGCAGCTCTGCCTGCTGTGCCTGGCGTAGGCGCTGCGGGCTGCACAGTGTCCAGTTCAGCACCAGCATCTGGCAGCCATAACGCAGCGCGACCCTGACCGGATCAAGCCAGGCCCGCTCACTGACCAGCCCGCGTGCCAGGTGCGGGGCTTCCTGCTGCAGCGCACGAAGTACCGTGCGTGAGCTGCTGGTGACAACGACCCGCTCCTCCAGCGCGTACTCGGCGACCAGCCGGGCGATGGCCTGCACGGTTGCCGCGGCGCGTCTTGGGGATGCACTTTTTACCTCCAGCTGCCAGTGCTCGAACTGGAATTCGGCAAACAGGCTGCGCAGCCGCGGGATCGGGCAGGGGTGTGGCCAGTCAGGGCCGGCCCGGCGGGCATCGAGTGCTTCGAGCTGTGCGGCGCTGTGGGTGCTGACCCGTCCGCGCCGCCCCGTGGTGCGTCTCAGGGTCGGATCATGAATCACCATCAGCTCGCCGTCGGCGCAAAGATGCAGGTCCAGCTCGCAGCGGCTGACTCCCTGGGCGAGGCAGTGCCGAAAGCCGGCCAGGGTGTTTTCCGGGGCCTCGCCGCGGGCACCGCGATGGCCATAGATCAGGGTCATGGGCAGGTCTCTTGCTCGATCAGGACGAAACACTTCTAGCCTGACGCATCACGTCTTGTAAATGCACTGCGATGCAGCCTGCGGCGGCTTGCGGTAGACTGCCACGCGGCCTGCCTGTGGCATGCCCCATCGACTGCAAGTCCTCCTTCACGCCCGCCAGGCAAGCCCGAGCATGTTCAGACCCTTACCTGTGTTCATCGGTGCGCGCTACACCCGTGCCAAGCGCCGCAACCATTTCATCTCGTTCATTTCGCTGACTTCGATGATCGGCCTCGCGCTGGGCGTGCTGGTGATGATCCTTGTCCTGTCGGTGATGAACGGCTTTGATCGCGAGCTGCGGACGCGCATCCTCGGCATGGTCCCCCATGCTACGGTCAGCAGCCTGCAGCCGATCGATGACTGGCAGGCGGTGGCGCGTCAGGCAGCTGATCACCCGGCGGTTCTGGCCGTGGCGCCCTTCACCCAGCTGCAGGGCATGCTCAGCCACAGTGGCGGTGTGCAACCGGTGCTGATCAATGCGGTATTGCCTGAGGCCGAGAAGCGGGTCTCGATCATCGATCAGCATATGGTGCAAGGGCGTCTCGATGCCCTGGCAAGTGGCGAGTTCGGCATCATCATCGGTGAGATCACGGCACGGCGCTTTCGGGTTGGTCTGGGTGACAAGCTGACCTTCATCCTCCCCGAGGCCTCGGTGACGCCGGCTGGGGTATTTCCGCGCCTCAAGCGCTTCACGGTGGTCGGAGTGTTCAAGGTGGGCGCCGAGCTGGACAGTTCGCTGGCGCTGATTCATGTCGGCGATGCGGCCCGCCTGTCGCGCTGGAGTGAGCAGCAGGTCGAGGGTGTGCGCCTCAAGCTTGATGACCTGTTCAAGGCGCCGAGGGTTGCCTGGGAAATCGCCGATCGCCTGCAGGGCAGTGACTATCAGGCCCGCGACTGGACGCGCAGCCACGGCAGCCTGTTCCAGGCCATCCAGATGGAAAAGAAGATGATCGCCCTGCTGTTGCTGCTGATCGTTGCCGTGGCGGCCTTCAACATCATCTCCACCCTGGTGATGGTGGTGACCGACAAGAAGGCCGACATCGCGATCCTGCGCACCCTAGGCATGACGCCGCGTCAGATCATGCTGGTATTCATGGTGCAGGGCACGGTGATCGGTGTCACCGGGACCCTGATTGGCGGGGTGCTCGGGGTCATCGCTGCGCTGAACATCACCGACTGGGTGGCCGCGCTGGAGCGACTGCTAGGCCATCAGTTCCTCAGTGCCGATGTGTATTTCATCAACTACCTGCCCGCGCAGCTACGCGGCGAAGATGTGCTGCTGATCTGTTCGGCGGCGCTGCTGATGAGCTTCTTGGCGACCCTGTATCCGGCCTGGAAGGCCGCCCGTACCCAGCCTGCGGAGGCGCTGCGTTATGAATGAGTCATCGGCGGTACTGTCCTGTCGCAATCTGGGCAAGCGCTATGAAGAGGGTCCGCAGTCGGTACAGGTGCTGCAGAATGTTCAGCTGGAGCTGCTGCCGGGCGAGCGGGTGGCGATCGTCGGCAGCTCGGGTTCGGGCAAGACCACGCTGCTCAACCTGCTGGGCGGGCTGGATAACCCCAGCGAGGGTAGTGTCTGGCTGGCGGGTGAGGAGCTGTCGGCGCTTGGCGAAAAAGAGCGCGGTCTCCTGCGTAACCGGGCGATGGGCTTTGTCTATCAGTTTCATCACCTGCTGCCGGAGTTCTCGGCGCTGGAGAACGTGTGCATGCCGCTACTGATCGGTCATGTGCCGATTGCCGAAGCGCGCCGTCGTGCCTGCGCACTGCTGGAGCAGGTCGGGCTCGGTCATCGCCTGAGTCACAAGCCGGGCGAGCTGTCAGGGGGGGAGCGCCAGCGTGTGGCCATCGCCCGTGCGCTGGTCAATCGTCCGGCGCTGGTGCTGCTGGATGAGCCGACCGGCAACCTCGATCACAACACCGCCCGCGGTATTCAGGAGCTGATGCTTGAGCTGAGCCTGTCCCTGCGCACCGCCTTTCTGGTCGTCACTCACGACCAGGCGCTGGCCCGGCAGATGGACCGTGTGCTGCACCTTGAGGGCGGGTGTCTGGTCGAGAAGACTGAATAAAGCACTGTGCTGACGGCAGCCGGTACCCGGTCAGCGCCAGCATCTTACGGCTGGCGCCGCTGACGGCGCTTGCGCCAGCTGCGCTGCACCCACCAGCGCCAGTAGAGCAGCGTGCCGAAGTAGCCGAGCAGGGCCGCGACAAAGGCGGCGACCAGTGAGCCGAGATACAGGGGTTTCCAGAGGTTGACCAGCTCGCCGGTCAGCCATTCCATGCTCAGCTCGTCCGGCATCACCATTTCCGGCAGGCCCATCAGCCAGGCGCCGAGCTTGTAGGTGGCGTAGTAGATGGCCGGCATGGTGATCGGGTTGGTCAGCCAGACCAGCCCGACAGAGATCGGCAGATTGGCGCGCAGCGGGATGGCCAGTGCCGCCGCGGCAAGCATCTGCATCGGCATCGGGATCATCGCCCAGAATAGGCCGATGGCCATCGCCCGGGTTACCGAGTGGCGGTTGAGGTGCCAGAGATTCGGGTCATGAATCAGACTGCCGAGAAAGCGCAGCGACTGGTTGCTCTTGATCCGGTCAGGGTGGGGCATGTATCGCTTGAAAAGGCGGCGCGGCATGACGGCTCCGGCAGGCAAAAATCTTGGCTATTATGCACGGATTCTGTGGTGCATGCTGCATGCTGCATGCTGCATGCTGCAGGCGCCAAGGGGCATATACCGTACGCTTGAGGCATCTGAAGCCGGTCGCTTGCTGCAGGGAAGAATGCCATGCAAAAGGAATTGCTCGCCCTGTGTGCCGGCCTGTTGTCGTTGCGTTTTCTGCCGGCCCTGCCGCCGCCTGTCTGGCTGTATGGCGCTGCGTTGCTGGCCCTGCTGTGCCTCTGGCCGGTCCGCCGGCACGCCTGGGCCGGAGCGCTGGCCTGCCTGCTGCTTGGGGGTGGCTGGGGCATCTGGCAGGCACAGGCGCTGCTCGATGATCGTCTTGATCCGCGCCGTGATGGCCAGACGCTGTGGCTGGAGGGGCGGGTCATCGGACTGCCCGAGCAGGCCGATGGCGTGACCCGTTTCTATCTGCAGCAGGCACAGTCGCGTCGTGGCCCGTTACCGTCGCTGCTGCGCCTGTCCTGGCAGGGGGCGCCTGTGCTGCTGGCCGGCGAGCGTTGGCGTCTGGCGGTGCGTCTCAAGCGTCCACGTGGCAGCGTCAATCCCCATGCCTTCGACTATGAAGCCTGGCTCAGTGCCCGCAGGGTGGGGGCAACCGGCTCGGTCAAGCAGGGCAGTCGCCTGAGCGAGGCCACGGGGCCTGCAGCCTGGCGCGATCGCCTGCGTCAGCGTCTGCTGCAGGTGCCGGCCTTCGAGCGTTCGGGCACCCTGGCCGCCCTGGTGCTGGGTGATGGCTCTGGCCTGAGCGACCAGGACTGGCAGATGCTGCAGGCCACCGGCACCACCCATCTGCTGGTGATTTCCGGCCAGCATGTGGCGATGCTGGCGGGACTGCTGTATGGCCTGGTGGCGCTGCTGTTTCGCCTGGGATGGTGGCCGCGCCGGCTGCCCTGGCTGCCGAGCGCCTGCCTGCTGGCCTTGTGCGGGGCGCTGGCGTATGGCGCGCTGGCCGGCTTTGAGGTGCCGGTACGCCGTGCCTGCCTGATGACGGCGATCGTGCTGCTGTGGCGCTGGCGCTATCAGCACCTGGGCGCGGGTACTGCGCTGCTGCTGGCGCTGGCGGCCGTGCTGCTGCTGGATCCTCTGGCCAGTCTGCAGGCCGGTTTCTGGCTGTCGTTTGCCGCCGTGGCGTTGCTCATCTGGTGCTTTGCGGCGCGACTGGGCCGCGCTGGGCCGCTCGGACTGCTGTTGCAAAGTCAGTGGGCGATGACCGTTGGCCTGTTGCCACTGCTGCTGGCGCTGGGGCTGCCGGTCAGCCTCAGTGCGCCGCTGGCCAATCTCCTCGCCGTACCCTGGGTGAGCCTTGGCATCGTACCGCTGTCGCTCTTGGGCAGTATTTTGCTGCTGATCCCGGCGCTGGCTGAGCCGGTGCTGCGTCTGGGCGGCTGGCAGCTGCTGCAGGTGTTCGTCGTGCTGGAGTGTCTGGCTCAGCGCTGGCCGGCCTGGCAGGCAGCGGCTCTGCCGGGCTGGGCGGTGCCGCTGACGCTGCTGGGCGTGCTGCTGATGCTGCTGCCGCGCGGCCTGTCGCTGCGTCTGCCGGGGCTGTTGCTACTGATTGTGCTGCTGTGGCCGGCATCGGCCACGCTGCCGCCGCAGCAGGCGCAGATCTGGGTGCTGGATGTCGGGCAGGGGCTTTCGGTACTGGTGCGCACCCGCCATCACGCGCTGCTCTACGATGCCGGGCCGACAGCGCCGGGCTTTGACAGCGGCGAGAAAATCGTCCGCCCGGTACTGGCCGGGCTGGGTGTTCGTCAACTGGATCTGCTGCTGCTCAGCCATGCCGACCGCGATCATGCCGGCGGGGCGGCTGCGCTGCTCGAAGGTCTTGAGGTCCGGCGCCTGCTCAGTGGTGAGCCGCAGCGTGGTGGTCTAAAGCGCCAGGCCGAGGCCTGCCGGGACGGCGAGCAGTGGACGTGGGATGGCGTGCACTTTCGCACCCTGCAATGGGCGCAGGCACCCAATGGCAACGAGGCTTCTTGCGTGCTGCAGATCGAGGCTGCCGGTGAGCGTCTGCTGCTGACCGGTGACATCGGTAGCGCCGCCGAGCGTCAGCTGCTGGGCCACGGAGCGCTGCTTAAGTCCGACTGGCTGCTGGCACCCCATCATGGCAGTCGCAGCTCTTCCAGTGAGGCCTTTGTGCAGGCGGTGGCGCCACGCGGCGCGCTGATCACCCGCAGCTGGCACAACCACTACGGCCATCCCCATCCACAGGTGGTGGCGCGCTATCAGCGTCTGGGTATTCCTCTTTACGATACGGCCGCCCTGGGGGCGCTGCATTGGGTGCTGGGCCGGGGCGAGGTGCCCCGCGGTCTGCGTGAGCGGGGCGGTTTCTGGCAGGAAAAACCCCCGGCCGACTGAGCAGCAGCATCGCGGGCCTGTGCTAGAGTGGCGCGGTTTTTGCGGAGGGTCCTGATGTGTGGGCACTGATTACCAGCGGTGGCTGGACAATGCTGCCGATCCTGCTCTGTTCACTGGCGGCGCTGACCATCAGCCTGGAGCGGCTGTGGATGCTGCACCCGGGCCGGGTAGCGCCTGCCGCGCTGGGTGCGCAGGTCGCCGCCTGGCAGGCCGCGGCTGCGCTCGATGCCGAGCAGCTCCAGCAGCTGCGTGAGGGGTCGCCGCTGGGGGAAATCCTTGCCGCTGGCCTGCTCAATGCCCCCCATGGCCGCGAGATCATGAAGGAGAGCATCGAACAGGCCGCGGCGCGGGTCATCCACGAGCTTGAGCGTTATCTGAATGCACTGGGCAGCATTGCCGCCATTGCACCGCTGCTGGGGCTGCTGGGGACGGTGCTTGGGATGATCGAGCTGTTTGGCGGCTTCACCGGGGCCGGCATGGCCGATCCTGCACAGCTGGCCAGCGGTATTTCCCGCGCGCTGATCACCACCGCGGCCGGGTTGATCGTCGCCATCCCCGCGCTGTTCTGCCATCGCTACCTGCAGCGCCGGGTTGACGAGCTGGTGGTCGGCATGGAGCAGGAAGCCATCGCCCTGATCGAGCGCACCCAGGGGCAGCGTGACAGCCTTTGCGGGGCGCGGGCGTGAAATTCCCGCGTCGCGTCCGTGATCCGGTGGAGATCAATCTGGCGCCTTTGCTGGATGTGATCTTCATCCTGCTGCTGTTCTTTGTCGTCAGTACCACCTTCAGCCGCGAGACGCATCTGCAGCTTGACCTGCCTCAGGCCGGCAGCGGCCAGCCCGCGCCCCCTGAGCAGGAGCAGGCCCTGGAGATCACCATCGATGCCGCGGGTGGCTACCGGCTGAACCAGCGCGTGCTGGATGATGCGGCCGCCCTCGAGCAGGCCTAGTCCGCCCGCCAGATATCCCGCCAGCAGGTGCTGCTGATCAGTGCCGATGCCCGCACCGCGCATCAGTCCGTGGTCACCGCCATGGACCTTGCGGCGCGGCAGGGTTTTCGTCGTGTGCGGGTCACCACCGTGCAGCAAGAGTCCTTGCGATGAAGCTGGCCGAGCACCTGAGCCGTGCCTGGTATGCCGGGCACCCGTTGCTGCACCTGCTGTGGCCGCTGGAAACGCTGTATCGCTGGATCGTCCGGCGCCGGCGTGCTGATTTTCTCAGTGGCCGCACGCCAGCCTTTCGTGCCCCCGTGCCGGTCGTCGTGGTCGGTAATCTCACCGTTGGCGGTACTGGCAAGACCCCGCTGATCCTCTGGCTGATCGAGCACTGCCGCGCCCGCGGCCTGCGTGTCGGCGTGGTCAGCCGCGGTTATGGCGCCAGGCCACCGAGCCTGCCCTGGCGGGTGTGTGCCGGGCAGAGTCCTGGCGAGGCTGGCGATGAGCCGCTGATGATCGTCGAGCGCAGTGGCGTGCCGCTGGTGATCGACCCCGACCGCCCGCGCGCAGTACGTGCGCTGCTTGCGCAGGAGCCGCTGGATCTGATCCTCAGCGATGACGGCCTGCAGCACTACCGTCTGGCTCGTGACCTGGAGCTGGTGCTGATTGATGCCGCCCGTGGCCTTGGCAACCGCCGCTGCCTGCCGGCCGGACCACTGCGCGAGCCTGTGGAGCGACTGGCTGACGTGGATGCCTGCCTGTACAACGGCGCCGCTGCGGACTGTGCGGACGGTTTTGCCTTCAACCTGCAGCCCAGCGCACTGGTGCACCTGGCCAGCGGCGAGCGCTACCCGCTGGATCATCTGCCGGCCGGGCAGGCGGTGCATGGCGTGGCGGGCATCGGCAATCCGCAGCGTTTCTTCGCCACCCTCGAGGCGCTACACTGGCGCCCGGTTCCGCATCCCTTCGCCGATCACGCGGCCTATGGCCCCGAGGATCTGCGCTTCACGCCGGCCCTACCTGTGCTGATGACTGAGAAGGATGCGGTGAAATGCCGGGGATTCGCCGCCGCAGACTGGTGGTATCTGGCCGTCGATGGCCAGCCGTCGCCGGCCTTCGTGGCCTGGTTCGATGGCCAGCTCGAGCGCCTGCTGCCACGCTGAGGCTGCACGGGTCCCCCGATACCTCTGTCAGGAATGGATCATGGACCCGAAACTGCTCGATATTCTCGCCTGCCCGCTGTGCAAGGGCCCCCTCAAGCTCAGTGATGACGCCGCCGAACTGATCTGCAAGGCCGACGGCCTGGCCTACCCGGTGCGCGACGGCATTCCGGTGATGCTGGAAAGCGAGGCGCGTACCTTGAGCGTCGACGAGCGTCTGGACAAATGAGCATGGACTTCGTCGTCGTCATCCCCGCCCGCTACGCCTCCAGCCGCCTGCCCGGCAAGCCGCTGCAGGAGATCGCCGGCAAGCCGATGATCCAGCATGTCTGGGAGCAGGCGCAGAAGAGTTCCGCCCGCCGCGTGGTGGTGGCCACCGATGATGCGCGCATCGTCGCAGCCTGCCAGGCCTTTGGCGCCGAGGTGCTGCTGACCGCAGCCACCCACAACTCCGGTACCGACCGCCTCGCCGAGGTGGCCAGCCAGCTTGGCCTGCCCGGCGAGGCCATCGTGGTCAACGTGCAGGGCGATGAGCCGCTGATTCCACCAGCAATCATCGACCAGGTGGCGGCCAACCTCGCAGCCAACCCGCAGGCCGGCATCGCCACTCTGGCCGAGCCGATTGTCGATGCCGCCCAGCTGTTCAATCCCAATGCGGTCAAGGTGGTCAGCGATGCCGCGGGGCTGGCACTGACTTTCAGCCGCGCGCCGCTGCCCTGGGCGCGCGACGTCTTTGCCACCGGGCGCGACAGCCTGCCAGCCGGCATGCCGTTCCGCCGCCATATCGGCATCTATGCCTACCGCGCGGGCTTCCTCCACGACTTCGTCGCCTGGGGTCCGTGCTGGCTGGAGGATGCCGAGTGCTTGGAGCAGTTGCGTGCGCTGTGGCACGGCGTGCGTATTCACGTTGCCGACGCCCTCGAGGCGCCGCCGGCCGGGGTCGACACGCCGCAAGACCTGCAGCGCGTGCGCCAGCTGCTGGGTGGCTGAGGTGAGCCTGGATATCCTCGAACATCGTTCGCTGCAAGACTGCAATACCTTTGGCGTCGAGGTCGCCGCGCG
>CAZFFB010000064.1:0-9007 GCA_964517735.1 uncultured Pseudomonas sp. | reverse complement strand
GTCGAACACCGGCTTGATCAGCTCGTCGATCCGCGCCGAATACACCACGACTTCGTCGGCGGCCTGAACGGTACCGGCCAGGGTGGTCAGCGCCAGGGCTGCCAGGAGCTTGTTGTTTGCCTGCATGGAACACGCCTCGAAGGTGGGAAAACCGGCATGGATGATAGGCAATCCCATTTGCAGGTTCAATGGGCATGGTTTGCAAGCGACAATAATTTTCATCTGACCGACCAATGGTCAGTCCGCGGCCTCGACACCGGCGCGCGCCAGAGCCGGCAGGTCGCCCGCAAGTCCCAGCGCCTGACGGATGAACAGCCCCTTGGCCAGATAATGACGATCCACCAGACGCAGGCCAGCATTGCGCAGCCAGCGCAGGCGCAGGTCATCGGACTGGAACAGCCGCTCGAACGCCTCCATGGCCGCCATCATTGCCAGGTTATGGGGCATGCGCCGCCGCTCGTAGCGGCCCAGCACACGGGTACTGGCCAAGGACTCCCCCCGGTGCTGCGCATGCTGCAGTACCTCGGCGAGCACCGCCGCATCGAGAAAGCCCAGGTTGACCCCCTGCCCGGCCAGTGGATGGATGCTGTGGGCAGCATCGCCGATCAGCACCAGCCCCGGCTCCACGTAGCGGCGCGCGTGGCACTGGCGCAGCGGCACGCCATGGCGCGGCTCGACCTCCAGCACCGCGCCCAGACGGGACTCGAAGGCCCGCTCCAGCGCCGCGGCAAACCCGGCATCGTCCAGCGCCAGCAGCGCATCGGCCTGCGCCGGCGGGCAGGACCAGCCGATTGAGCACCAGTGCCGATCACCGGCGCGGCTCAGAGGCAGGAAGGCCAGCGGGCCGCCGTCAGTGAAGCGCTGCCAGGCGGTGTCCTGATGCGGCTGGCTGCAGCGCACGCTGGTGACGATGGCATGGTGCAGGTAATCCCATTCGCGGGTCGCGCAGCCCGCCAGCTGGCGTACCCGTGAGCGGGCACCGTCGGCGGCGACCAGCAGCGGGGTGCGCAGCTGCCGACCATCGGCCAGCGTCAGCAGCCAGCCGCCGGCCGAGCGGCGCAGCTGGTCGAGGCGTGCCTCCCCCCAGCGCTCGATCGGCGCCGCCTGCAGACGCTCGAGCAGCGCCTCCTGCACCACGCGATTCTCGACGATATGCCCGAGGTGCTCGGCATGCACGCTGGCGGCGCGAAAGTCGATCTGCCCGGTGCCCGAGCCATCCCAGACGCACATCGCGCGGTAGGGCGTGGCGCGACGCGCCAGCACCCCCGGCCAGACCCCAAGACGCTCAAGGATCCGCTGGCTGGCCATCGACAGCGCACTGACCCGCGGCTCGAAAGGGGCATCGGCCGCGAGCGCCGGGCCGGATTCACGGCGGGCGCCATCCAGCAGCACGATGCGCAGGCCGCTGTCCTGCAGGGCCAGTGCCAGGGTACTGCCGACCATACCGGCCCCGACGATGATCAGATCCGCGTGCATGCTGCCTCCTTCGGGTATGTGCCGGCTCAGCGGCGGGTGCCAAGGCCCATGGCCTGGCGGGCAAAGGCATGCCGGGCCGAAGCGCACAGCTCCAGGGTCAGCAGGCCAAGACTGCGCCCGCAGGCCAGCAGCGGGCGATCATTGGAAAACAACCGGGTCACCCGGTCGGAAAAACCGATGGTCAGCGCCTGATCAGCGCGCTGGCGTTGCAGGTAGCGCTGCAGGGTCGGCAGATCGCCAGGGCGATCCGGACCGTGCAGCAGGGTATCGCTCAGGGCCATGACATCGCGCAGCGACAGGTTGAAGCCTTGTCCCGCGATCGGATGCAGCCCGTGGGCGGCATTGCCGAGCACCACCAGGTGGCTGCGTACCTGCTCCTCGGCCTCCAGCAGGGCCAGCGGATAGCTGTAGCGGCTGCCGACCCGCTGCAGGCGGCCCAGCCGATAGCCGAAGGTCTGCTGCAGTTCGGCCAGAAACGCCGCGTCCGGCAGGGCCTGCAAGCGCGCGATCTCCTCGGGGCTGCGGGTCCAGACCAGCGCGCAGCGCTGATCATTGAGCGGCAGCAGGGCCATCGGCCCGTGAGGGGTGAAGCGCTCGAAGGCCTCGCCGCCATGGGCGCGGGCGATGGCGATGTTGGCGATCAGCGCGCTCTGCCCGTAATCGGTACGGCGTACCTGGATGCCCAGCTGCGTACGCAGGTCGGAGCGCCCGCCATCGGCCAGCACCAGCAGGTCGCAGTCCAGTAGGCGGCCGTCATCCAGCGTCAGCCGATAGCCGCCGGGCAGCGCCTGCGCCTGACTGACCCGCGCCGGGCAGTACCAGTCAAGCCCGGCGACGCCGCGCAGGCGCTGCCACAGGCAATGCCCCAGCCAGGCGTTGTCTACCACGTAGCCCAGTGCCGGCACGCCCTCCTCCTCGGCACGCAGCCGGGTAGCGGCCAGGCGGCCCTGCTCGCCCACGTGGATGCGGGTGATCGGCTCGGCCTGGGCGGCAATCGCTGTCCACAGCCCCAGACGCTGGTAGGTCTGGCGCGATCCCCAGGACAAGGCGGAGCTGCGCGCATCAAAACTCGGCTGAAAGCTATCACCCGGGGCATGGGGCTCGACCAGGCTGATCCGCCAGCCCCGCTGGTGCGCACCGCCCTCCAGCAGCGCCAGGGCCAGACTGGCCCCCACCAGCCCGCCACCGGCGATGACGATGTGCCCGGCGCCGCCTGCCGCGACGCCCGGTCCCTGCTGCGGCGCCGGCATCTCAGGCTGCCTCGCCGCGCGCGGCGGCCATCAGCGCCTCGATCTCGTCAACGCGCTTGGGTACCGCACCGGTCAGCACCTGACAGCCGTCCGCCGTGACCAGCACATCATCCTCGATGCGCACGCCGATCCCGCGCCAGCGCGCCTCGACCTGCAGGTTATCGGCGGCGATGTACAGACCCGGTTCCACGGTCAGCACCATGCCCGGCTGCAGCGCACGCCACTGGCCATCCACCTTGTAATGGCCGACATCATGCACATCCATGCCCAGCCAATGGCCGGTGCGGTGCATGTAGAAGGGCTTGTAGGCCTCGCTCTCCAGCAGCGTGTCCAGATCACCCTGCAGCAGCCCCAGCTCGATCAGCCCGGCCGTCAGGCAGCGCACGGCCGCCTCGTGGGCCTCGTTCCAGTGCCGGCCCGGAGCGATGGCGGCGAAGGCCGCCTGCTGGGCGTCCAGCACCAGCTCATAGATAGCCCGCTGCTCGGGCGAGAAGCGCCCGCTGACCGGGAAGGTGCGGGTGATGTCACTGGCATAGCAGTCCAGCTCGCAGCCGGCATCGATCAGGACCAGATCACCGTCCCGAAGCGGCTGATCATTCTCCCGGTAATGCAGGATGCAGGCGTTGTGGCCGCTGGCGACGATCGAGCCGTAGGCCGGAAGCTTGGCCCCGCCGAGGCGGAAGGCGTACTCCAGCTCCGCCTCCAGGTGGAACTCGTTAAGCCCGGCCCGGCAGCGCTGCATGGCGCGAATGTGCGCACCGGCGGAAACCTCGGCGGCGGCCTGCATCACGGCCACTTCGGCGGCGCTCTTGATCAGGCGCATCTCGTGCAGCAGGTGATCGAGGGCGACGAACTCGACCGGCGGATGGATGCCCTGGCGGGCACGCTGGCGCAGACTGGCCAGCCAGCCGCTGACCTGGCGATCGAACGGCTCACTGATGCCCAGCGGATAGTACAGCCGGGTGCGGTTTTCCAGAAGCCCCGGCAGGACCTCGTCGATATCGTCGATGGCATACGCCTGATCGGCACCGTACTGGCACACCGCGCCCTCCTGCCCGGCGCGCCGGCCATCCCACAGCTCGCGCTCAGGATCACGCTCGCGGCAGAACAGCACGTACTCGCCCAGGGCCCGCCCAGGGATCAGCAGCAGCAGCGCCTCGGGTTCGGGGAAGCCGGTCAGGTACTGGAAGTCGCTGTCCTGGCGATAGACCTGCTCGACATCCCGGTTGCGCCACTGCACCGGGGCAGCCGGCAGCAGGGCGGCGCTGCCCGGAGTCATCTGCGCCATCAGGGCGCGGCGGCGGTTGGCATATTCGCTGGCAGGAAGACGGATCATCGACGGCACTCCAGAGGGATCAATGCACGGAAGGCGCGGGCGCAGCCGGCGCCGCGGCCGGCAGACCAGCGCACTCGTTGAGCAGCAGCAGCGGTGCGACGCGCAGGTATTCGGTGACTTCCATGTAGTCGTTCTCGGCGTCCTCGGATTCCTCAAGGCTCTCCTCAATGCGGGCGATGGCGGCCAGATCCTCCAGCACCTCGCGGGCCTCGGCCGACAGGCTGGTGCGCCGCTCGGTCAGGCCAAAGCCGGCCAGAAAGCCCTGGCACCACTGCCCAAGCGCCATGGCCCGCTCGGCCAGCGGTGCTTCATCGTCCGGCAGCAGCAGGACCAGCGACAGCTCGCCGGCCTCAAGCTCGCTCTTGAGCATGCCCTGCAGGCCGGCCAGGGCCTGGCGCAGGCGCTCCTCCGGCGGGCAGTCCAGCAGCTCGCTGGCGCTCTGCAGCCAGGGTTCGACAGCAAAACCGGCCCCGGCGCAGGTCCGCCCGACCAGCACCCCGTGCAGTTCGGCAGGCGAGATGGACTGGCCGGCGCTGGTGAGCAGGGCGGCAAAGGCAGAATAGGCAGAAGCAGAACGGGACATGGCGAGGGGCGTACCGGGGGCAGGAAAAAAGGAAGGTGGCCATCCTAGCACCGGCGCCCGGCCCAAGACCATCGAGGGCCGGGCAGGTGTATGTGGCATCTTGTATAGTCAAAAAAATTCCTTTGTGACCCGACCCGCCATGGCCGACGAACTCGCGCCTCTCTCGACCCGCCTCGCCCCGCTGATCCAGCGCCATGCGGCGCTTGGCGCCGAGCGCCAGCTGCTGCTCGAGCAGCAGGCCCGCGCGCTAGCGACGATCGATGCCATGCTCGCCCGCCTGCGTACCCTGGAGCAGCCGTCATGACCCCGCCCCACATCGTCACCGTACAGATCTTCGACAAGGACTACCCGATCGGCTGCCCGCCCAAGGCTCAGCCTGGCCTGGAAAACGCGGCCCGCTATGTGGATGCCAAGATGCGTGAACTGCGCAACAGCGGCCGGGTGGTGGGCGCCGAGCGCATTGCCGTGCTGGCGGCGCTGAACATCACCCACGAGCTGCTGCAGCTGCAGGGCAGTGATCAAGAGCAACCCGATGGCGATACGCGCAGCCAGGTGCGCGAACTGCTCGAGCGGGTCGATCGGGCCCTGCAGGAGCCCTCGACCTGAGCGGCGGATAAACGCGGGGATGACAACGCGCCGATATGGGGTAAACTTGCGCCAGCTCCCTGGTGTGTTGGCCAGTCGGTACGTCCCTGAGCCGATTCTCATACCCCGGGAGCTGCAGCCGAAGCCGGTGTGCATGTCCGCCTGACGGAAAGCCTTAACGCTTCTTGCAGCTCCCAACCTGAACTTTCGGGTTCAGGGCCACCCCGACAGCGGCACTTCGGGGAGTCACATTCCTGCTGGTATGGCGCGCGTGCCCTGACTGCGCGGTATCGGCCATGCCGGCCCCGCCCCGGGATGCCTGCCCTTTCCATGATCCGCGCCGAACACCTCTCCCGCCCGGCCCTGCGCCGTATGCTGCGCAGCGCACGCCGCGCCCTGACCCCCGCACAGCAGCGCCAGGCGGCGCGTGACCTGTATCGCCAGCTGGCCCAGCATCCGCTGTTCCGCCGTGCCCGGCACATTGCCCTGTACCTGCCCAGTGATGGCGAGATCGATCCGTATCTGCTGCGCGAGGCCGCCTGGCGGCGTGGCAAGCAGGTCTATCTGCCGGTCCTCACCCGCTGGCCACGCACCCGCATGTGCTTTCAGCGCCTGCAGCCTGGCGAGCGACTGACCCGCAACCGTTTTCGCATCGCCGAGCCCAGGCAGGCGGTCGCCCGCCAGCGCAAACCCTGGGCGCTGGATCTGCTGCTGATGCCCTTGGTGGGTTTTGATGAGCGGGGCGGACGGCTGGGAATGGGTGGCGGCTTCTATGATCGGGCGCTGGCCTATCGGCAGCGCCACCGCCAGTGGCAGAAACCACCCCTGCTCGGGCTGGCCCATGCCTGCCAGCAGGTCGATCGGCTGACGCTGGCCGACTGGGATATACCGCTGCAGGCCACGGTCACCGATCGCGGCTGGTACGGCGCACGCTGAGCAGCCTCAGCGCGGCAGCCGTTCGCTGGCGAGCGGTGGTGGCGCCGGCGTCCACAGGCTCTGGGCATAACCGGTGGTCACCACGCCCAGACAGAAAGTAATGACCAGAATCCACAGCAGATCAGGCTTGCGCTTCATCCTCTTGCCCCCTCCAGCCGGGCAGAAAGATCCTTGGCAGAGACGGGCAGCCCTTCTGCCGGCCCCTGCGGAGCGCGATTGTCGGACAAGCCCGCCTACCCTGCAACGCAGAAAAGTCACAACGCATCGCAAATTCTCAAAACATCCACCGGAGTCGTCCCGATGGCCTACTGGCTGATGAAATCCGAGCCTGACGAGCTCTCGATCCACACCCTGCAGCAACAGGGCCAGGCGCTCTGGGACGGGGTTCGCAACTATCAGGCCCGCAACTTCCTGCGCGCCATGCAGGCGGGTGACCTGTTCTTTTTCCACCATGCCAGCTGCCCGCAACCGGGGATCGCCGGCATCGGACGCATCCTTGGCCGCGCCTTTGCCGACCCCAGCGCCCTCGACCCCCACAGCCCCTACTTCGACCCGCGCGCCAGCGAGGCGGCCAACCCCTGGAGCGCGGTGGAGGTGGCCTGTGTCGACATCTTCGACCCGCTGATCCCCTTGGCGCGCCTCAAGGCCTGCCCGGCGCTGAGCGAGCTGGCGCTGGTGCAGCGCGGCAGCCGTCTGTCGGTGATGCCGGTCCTTGAGGCGCAGTGGCAGGCCATCCTCGGGCTGCGCCGCTGAGCATCGCGGCCGGGCAGCAGGTTGCCGCCCGGCGCGATCGGGCCGATCCGTCGGGTGGCTCAGTCGATGCCCAGTTCGCTCCACAGCGCATCGATGCGCGCGACCGTGGCCGGATCGCGCTCGATTGCCCGCCCCCACTCGCGGTCGGTTTCGCCCGGCCACTTGTGGGTGGCATCGAGCCCCATCTTGCTGCCAAGGCCTGAGACCGGCGAGGCAAAATCCAGGTAATCGATCGGCGTGTTGTCAATCAGCACCGTATCCCGCGAGGGATCCATGCGCGTGGTGATCGCCCAGATCACGTCGTTCCAGTCGCGGGCATTGATGTCATCGTCAGTGACAATGACGAACTTGGTGTACATGAACTGGCGCAGGAACGACCACACGCCGAGCATCACCCGCTTGGCGTGGCCCGGGTACTGCTTCTTCATGGTCACCACCGCCATGCGGTAGGAGCAGCCTTCTGGCGGCAGGTAGAAGTCGGTGATCTCGGGGAACTGCTTCTGCAGGATCGGCACGAACACCTCGTTGAGCGCCACGCCAAGGATCGCCGGCTCATCCGGCGGACGGCCGGTGTAGGTGCTGTGGTAGATCGGATTGCGACGGTGGGTGATGCGCTCGACGGTGAAGACCGGGAAGCTGTCCACCTCGTTGTAGTAGCCGGTGTGATCGCCGTAGGGGCCTTCCGGGGCGGTCTCGCCGGGATGGATATGGCCCTCGAGGACGATCTCGGCATGCGCCGGCACCTGCAGATCCGAGCCGCGCGCCTTGACCAGCTCGCTGCGCGAGCCGCGCAGCAGGCCGGCAAAGGCGTATTCGGAGAGCGTATCGGGCACCGGCGTGACCGCACCGAGGATGGTCGCCGGGTCCGCGCCCAGCGCCACGCACACCGGATAGGGACGATCGGGGAACCTCTGGCACCACTCGCGATAGTCCAGCGCCCCGCCGCGATGGCTCAGCCAGCGCATGATCAGCTTGTTGCGGCCGATCACCTGCTGGCGGTAGATGCCAAGATTCTGCCGCTCCTTGTTGGGGCCGCGGGTGATGGTCAGCCCCCAGGTGACCAGCGGCGCCACATCACCCGGCCAGCAGTGCTGCACCGGGATCATGCCCAGATCCACCGCCTCCCCCTCCAGGACCACCTCCTGGCAGGGCGCGTCCCTGAGCACCTTGGGCGACATGCTCAGCACCTTCTTCAGCAGCGGCAGCTTGCTCAGCGCATCCTTGAAGCCCTTGGGCGGCTCCGGCTCCTTGAGATAGGCCAGCAGCCGGCCGATCTCGCGCAGCTCGGCGACCTCCTCGGCACCCATGCCCAGCGCCACCCGGCGCGGCGTGCCGAACAGGTTGCCGAGCACCGGCATGCTGTGCCCCACGGGGTTCTCGAACAGCAGCGCCGGGCCGCCCTTGCGCAGGGTGCGGTCGCAGATTTCGGTCATTTCCAGCACAGGGGATACGGGCGTGCGGACGCGCTTGAGCTCGCCGCGCGCCTCCAGGCCGTGGATGAATTCGCGCAGATCGCGATACTGCATGCTCAAGCCTCGGGATGATTCGAAGGGCGGCCAGTCTAGCGCCGAACGGCCGCCGCACGGAACCGCCACAGGCCCGGCAGAAACGACAACGGCCGGTACTGGGCCGGCCGTGTCGGGTGTTCCAGAGCGAGGCTTACTTGCGCTTCATCGACTGGAAGAATTCCTCGTTGGTCTTGGTGTCCTTGAGCTTGTCGATGAGGAACTCCACGGCAGCGATCTCGTCCATCGGATGAAGGATCTTGCGCAGGATCCACATGCGCTGCAGTTCTTCCTCGCCGGTCAGCAGCTCCTCGCGACGGGTACCCGAGCGGTTGATGTTGATCGCCGGGAACACGCGCTTCTCGGCGATGCGCCGGTCAAGGATCAGCTCCATGTTGCCGGTGCCCTTGAATTCCTCGTAGATCACCTCGTCCATCTTCGAGCCGGTCTCGACCAGCGCGGTGGCGATGATGGTCAGCGAGCCGCCTTCCTCGATGTTACGGGCGGCGCCGAAGAAGCGCTTGGGCTTCTGCAGGGCATGCGCGTCGACACCACCGGTGAGCACCTTGCCGGAGCTCGGGAT
>CAZFFB010000063.1:0-9079 GCA_964517735.1 uncultured Pseudomonas sp. | reverse complement strand
CGCCCACAGCACCGCCGAGCAGGCAGCCAAGCACGCCGGCAGGGCTGCCGGGAAGTGGACGGGATGGGGTGATTTCTGAACCTGGCATGCGACTTTCCCTGAGTGATCTTCAAGGCAAGCCTAACGGGTGGCTGCGACAGCTTGTGTCGCACTCGGTCGGTAGACTGACGCTTCGTGATCACAGCTCAAGGAAGGATCTGTCGGCTCCGGCATGAGCCTTCGAAAGGCTGCCCTGCTGCGTACATCTGCAGTGACGTCCTCAGCCTCCCGCCAGCAGGTTTCTGTCGCATAAAAGGTAGCCGGGTCGCACCAAAGCAATGATGCGATCCAGACTGCTTACATGAGCCAGATGCTTACTCGTCCTCGCTCACGCACTCTACCAGCTCAAATTCTGGCCCTTCGACAACCTCAACGCCCTCAGGAGCAGAGGCCAGACAAGAGTTCTCTAGGTCGGCACCGGACAGGCCGAGCGAGAACGTCACTTCCCAGACCAGCAGTCCCAGCGTCGTTTCAGCTTCGAAGCGCTTGCTCCATGTCTCGCTGTCTTCCTTGAAGGCCGGCTTGCCTATCTGGACGGTTTGCACCTCACGAATCTGATCAGCCGGAATGGTCTGCTTCTCTCCGTTGATCTTGACCACTGCCCCTTGCACAACCTTGATCTGCCAACCCATGTGACGACTCTCCTTGTGGAAAGCGCCAATTTAGCCGAACTCGCCGAGTAGCGGCACCCCGGCGAGTCTCCATGAGCTTGTTGTCAGCACCTAGCCCAGCACCGCAGGGCTCTGCATGCCCCAGGCCTGCTGTAGCTTCGGCCAGAGATCGGAATGGATGAACACCGGACGCATGCGCAGTCCTTCACAGGTCTCCAGCAGCTCCAGCGCCTCTGGCCACGTATAGACCCAGCGATACCGTGGATCGGTCGCCAGCCAGTCAACTCGCTTAGGAGCAGCCTCCTGACTGCTCCACTGCAGGCGGTACTGCCAGCCCACCGAGCGGCGCTTACCTACCAGTCGCAGTGAGCCACGCTGCCCAGCATCCAGATCCAGCAGCAATTCCTCACCGGGCTGTATCACAGCGGGCTGGTAGGTGCTGAGCCCTCTAGTCATTGCGGCCATGGCTCCGGCTACGTCCTCAGCGTAGGCCTGACCATTGAAGGGTAGATCCTCGTCGCTGCTGTCCTCGATATCTTCCAGCTCAGGCAGGTAGCGGTCCCGTAATGCCTCCAGCTCAGCCAGCGTCCTGCCACGGATGATCAGCAAACCATCTGCCGAGCCGTGTGCGTAATCGACGATCTCGAAGGTGCCGATATCAGTTTCAACCCACATGGAAAGCCCTCCTTTTCCAGCAAAGGCATCAGCCCCTGCTCGCTCCGAAGCTGTGCTGGCGATCACCGTACATCTTGGTTGCAGTCTTGCAGAGGTAGCTGGCTCGGCGGAAGAACTCGGCCTGGCTCTGCTCATCGTCACGGGAGATGTAGTAACCGGGGTTCTGCGGGACGTGTACCAGTCCGGCGACAGCCTCTCTCGGCAACCTCAAGGCACTGGCCCAGGCCTCTTCCAGGCGGTTGAACACGTTCCTGCCTTCGGACTGGAAGTAGCCCAGCACGCTGTAGGCATCCTTGTTCAGGAAGATCACCAGGTGGTAGTGCGGTCTGTCCGAGCTGGCGATCTCGCGCACCCAGATGTAACGCACGGTACAGGGATGGGCGTAGCGGTTGCGGCGTTTGGCCATGCCGCGACTGTGTTCGATCTTGGCCTTGAAGGATTCGAAGAACCGGCTGATCACCTCATTCCTGAAGGCGTAGCTGGGCAGCATGCCGCTGCTGGGGAACTTCAGCTCTACCCGGAAGGCAAATGTCCGAGGGTGCTCATCGAGTGCTCGTTGCATCGTGTCGTACAGGCGTTGCAGGTGCTCACGAATGAACGGGCCTTTCTCGTGCATGACGGGCAGGCCTTGGTAGGTGTGATCGTGGTGGATGTGCAGGTTGTGGTTCTGAGGGTGACGACGCATGGTCATGTCTCCGTTCCAGTGGATTCATAACCAGTGCTGGATGGGTATCTTTTTACGTCTGATGGCTACCTGATCGATGCTGATGACCTGATCGGATCGTGTGGCTATGGGGTATGGATGTATCTCTTCCTCTGATACGGATGATGATCGTCATGGAGTACTGAGTCTGATATTCCTGTATGGAATGGATGGGTAAACATATAAAGCATACAGGTATTACAGAGGATACCTGGCCATCTCTCACCCCATGCTCCCTTGATCAATCGACCTCTTCAGCTCCAGGCTGGCCTGGTAAATCAGCCTCCTCTGTCGCTCCGGCAAAAAAGCCCTGCAGCCGGCGCAAACCGACTGCAGGGCTTGGCTATCACGAGGGCTGCTTACCCGACAGCTACGGGTGTCTGCTGGTCACGCTCTCTGATGCGTTCGGCGATCCAGGCCTGTACCTCGACCTCAACCCAAGCCACTGAGCGGCCGCCGAGCTTCACTGCATCCGGGAAGATGCCCAGCTTGATGTACTTGTAGATGGTCGAGCGACCCAGACCAGTCAGGGCTTTCACGTCGTTCAGGCGAAGGAATTTCATGGTTGGACCCTCCAGTTTTTGTCCAGACCATGGCGAGGGGGCGTTAGAAATCACGGCTCAAGAACTGGATGCCTTGCCTGAAGGCTTGGTCAGCAGGCCAGAGAGGTAGCGCGCCTGCAGGGGGATTTCAGACTCATGCCCGTAGAGTTTGGCAGTCATCGCGTTGTAACAGCCATACCAAACGGATGCTCCTTTGGAGAAGATCAGTACAGTGCGCGCCCATCGATCACCTGGTCGCCCCTCCCATCGCGTCGGCGATGGGTCATGAGGCAGGATCAGGTAATCGTGCTCTTGATAGGTGATCTTTGGCAGCTCCTCTGAGCTTGCAGTCTGCCGCAGGTACCTCTGGGTCTGGCGCGCAAGCCAGTACGCATGGGTGTAGATGACTTGAACCTTGAGATCCGCCACGCTGACAAGCTCTGCTTTTGCCTTCTTGCGCACGTCAACGAAGTCCTGCCTGATGATGGCTTCAAGTGCGAGCGGGCAGGATAGGTCTCGATCTGTCTCTAGCGCGCCCCAGTAGCGGGATAGCAGCCAGGATGCGTAGATTTCCAGCCGCACCTGTAGTGCAGGAATAATGCGAGGGCTTTCAGGCTGCGAGGCAGCTGCAGCGACCCGCGCTGCCTCCTCATACACATGCCCTTGTAGCGATCTCTCGCGTTTGCCGTCATCCTCCGGCGGTTTCCGGCGTGCCAAATCTTTCCAGCCCTTGACCAGCCATTCGTGCAATCTATCAGCAGCCTCGAATTTCTGTACCCAGCCAAAAATCATGATCCCAGCCAAGGGGTAGCATGACCCAAAAATTGGGTGCTGCAGGTTCAGGTAGTAGACGCTCTTAGCTTTGCCGAACAGAGCATGACTGGTGACTCCGGGTATCCAGGCACGGATCAGCTCAAGGTTCACGAAGCTCTGTAAGCGGTCCTTGAGGGGGGCGCTCCTAAGGCCGGTGAGCTTGTAAAGGTCGGTGATGCTCAACCCCTGCACAACGCCATGCCGATCCGCATGGCACAGCAATGCGCACAACAGCAGACGACTTTCGAGAGGTAATGATTCAGCGCCTTCTCCTTGCGCCGCGCTCGCTTCAGTTGCAGGTGCGGCTGTCATCACCTTTTCTATGGCCCTCCAGTGGAGGTCTCCTGCAACCATGTCGGAGCTCTGAGCCGACTGAAGCAGCTGCCATGTCTCCTGGGTCAAGCTGTAGTGATTGTTAGGCCGCCCCCGCCTCCCTCGCTGCGGGTGTGACAGAAGCAACCCCCGCTCCACAAGCTCATGCAGAGCGTCAGACAACCGCCCCTTCGATATCCCTAATAGCGCTGCCAGCTCGCCGCGCTCGTGCCGGCAGGTACCCTCCTGAAAGCAGAGGGCGAATCTTGCTAGAACGTACTTGGCCTTCGGTGAGAGGGGTACGCTCCGGAAATGACTTGAATTTCCAGAATAGAACTCAACTGAAAACACTGATAGCAGCATGTGTCATGGCCGAATCGAATGATTAAAATCGGGAAAAACACCCTGTTTTATTTATCAATAGAAACACGTAACAAAAAAAGTAACAAGACAGGTGACAAAACTAGTTTCACAACTAAAAACGAAACGCATAACTGCTAAAATACCACCTGCCACCCGCTAGAAAAGCTGAGTGTACTAGGAGGAAAATATGCGCAAACGAGCAGAAGGCCTGAGCTGGATAGATAAGGGCAACAGCGCGCAGATCGAGTGGGCTGCAGACTACCTGAAGAAGAGAGGGAAGCTCGGTAAGGTGTCGACCACGCTTGGCGCAGATTACAAGGCGCTGATAGAGGAAGGGCTTGACTTGGAAAAGTCAGCTGACGGCGTGCGCACCCTGCAGAAAATGCAGGCCGCCTGGCGACAGCGGAACTATAGGCAGCCGCACCACGGCCGCAAGCCTTACACGTTCACACTGCCGATCCAGACCAAGCGCCATTTGAGCGAGCAGGCGGAGCAGTGCGGGCATACTGAAACAGAACACCTGATTCGGCTGATAGAGCTGGGCCATGAAGAGGCCATTCGCAGCTCTAGACGAATGACAGAGGCACGGGCTAAGGAGCGCAAGGACCTCCCAAGGCTCAAAGCGGAGGTCGTCTTCTGGCAGCTGAGGGGAGAAGAGCTGACGAAGTGCCTGAGGGCGAATCTGCGGGCTCGATTCGCAGCGGAGAGCGTTCCTGCGGAGGAGTTGGAGCAAGAGGTTGCGCGCGAGATGAGTCGCATTGCGCGTGAGGTGCAGGTACTCATGAATGAGCAAGTTAAGGCCAACTCTCGACTCAAGCATATGGGCATATGAACTGAGATGATTGCTTTGCGGTGTGCGAAGACCATGCGTGCGCATTGGTGCGACGTCGCAGTAAAGGCCTGCTCAGCATTGGCCTTGATCAGGCGCTTGCGGAGATCCTGGCGGCGCGCTCCAGTACTTGATCGGGGTATTTCGGCCCCGCAAGGCGCTTGCAGGGCATGTGAGCAAACGGTTGAAGTTTATCCGCCCTGCTGGGGGGGGGGCGCTACTTGACTCGCCTGGAGGGGTGATCAGTACCTTCGATAGCTGGGCATGGGAGGAGGCAGTGCTGGTTTGCCCTTTGCTCGGAGGCGCGGATTGCAGGTGCGGCGCGCGGCGCACAGTGGCGCAACTACAACACAGCTCAGCACAAACGGTCACCAAACGGTCACCAGAAGCCGCTGGTGACCGTCTCTTGCAAAAAAGACAGGCATAAAAAAATCCAAGCACCCGTAAGTACTTGGATTTTCTAGGGATTTTTGGTCGGGACGGAGTGATTCGAACACTCGACCCCTTGCACCCCATGCAAGTGCGCTACCAGGCTGCGCTACGCCCCGACTCTGTTCAGAGATTAACCTCGAACGGATGTTAATCTACACCAACCCTTTGAAATATGGAAGTTTTTTTTAGTGCATCAAACACATTTGGCCAGCAGGCTACGTAACGACTCCAGCTCGACGATCATCTCCCCCAGCAACTGACGGTATCGATGACCACCAGTCGACCGCTCATCATCCTCGAGGCGGGCGCTCGCATCAGCAGGACGTCTTTGCGACCATAAGACAGCCCACTGCCACAACGCCGTAGACCACCCAGCTGTGGGAATTCCTGCTCCCAATACTCAAGGACATGCGGGCGGACAAGACGCAAACTGCACAACTCACCAAAACTGTACGTCTCAGGTAACGCAAAGGGCACGCCAAGCTGATCAGGGCTTCTCTCCAACATTGGCCTCCACCCTCGCCTTGAGCTTCTGACCTGGGCGAAACGTCACCACCCGGCGCGCCGTGATGGGGATTTCCTCTCCTGTCTTCGGGTTACGCCCGGGCCTCTGACGCTTGTCGCGCAGGTCGAAGTTGCCGAATCCCGACAACTTGACCTGCTCGTTGTGCTCCAGCGCCTGACGAATTTCCTCGAAGAACAGCTCGACCAACTCCTTGGCTTCACGCTTGTTCAAGCCCAGCTCCTCGTGGAGGCGCTCGGCAATCTCGGCTTTCGTCAGGGCCTTCATACACTCACTTCCTCAGCGTGACTTGGAACCTTTCTGCCAGTGAAGCCATGATTTTCTGCAAGTTTTCATTGACTTCCTCGTCGGTAAGAGTGCGTGAGGGGTGCTGCCAGGTCAAGCCGACCGCCACACTTTTACTTTGAGGATCAATACCCTGGCCTTGGTAGACATCAAACAGACGCAGATCGGTCAGATGCTCACCTGCGCATTGCCGGATCACCTCCAGCATGGCAGCCGCCGGCACTTCGCGCCCTACCAGCAACGCCAGATCTCGGCGCACTTCCGGGAAACGGGACAGTTCGCGGAACTGCGGCAAACGTCCTGCCAGCACCTCAGTCAGCAGCAGCTCGAACAGATAGACCGGCTGATCAAGCCCCAAATGAGCCGCAAGCTCAGGATGCAAGGCTCCAAGGAAGCCTACCAGACGACCATCACGCTCGATGCGGGCCGTCTGGCCCGGGTGCAGCGCCGCCTGCTCGCCCGCCACGAAACGGATGCTCGAGGCATCACCGGAAGCGCCCAGCAGGGCCTCGACATCGGCCTTCAGGTCATAGAAGTCGACCTGTTCGCGGCCGTTTGCCCAACCCTCCGGCTGACGACTCCCGCAGATCACCCCAGCCAGCATGTTTTCCTGTTGCAGAGCATCCAGTTGTCCGACGAAGCGCAGCCCCGACTCGAACAGACGCACACGCCCCTGCTGGCGATTGAGATTATGCTGCAGCGCCTTGACCAGTCCCGGCCAGAGCGAGGCGCGCATCGCAGCAAGATCACTGGAAATCGGATTGGCCAAAGTCAGCGGCGTTTCGCCCGGATGGAACAGCTCGAACCACTTGGGATCGATGAAGCTGAACGTGATCGCCTCCTGGTAACCGCGCGCCACCAGCAAGCGCCGCAGCTGCTCCAGCTCAGCATTCGCCTCACTGCGCGGCTGCGGTGCCAGGCGCGCCTGCGGATAACGCACCGGCAGGCGGTTGTAACCATACAGACGAGCCAGCTCCTCGATCAGGTCCACCTCAAGGGACAGGTCGAAACGGTGACTGGGAATACCCACCTGCCACTGCCCTTCCCCGTCAGCACGCACATCAAGGCACAGCGCCCTCAACAGGCGCTCCACCTCAGTCGCCGGCAGCTCCAGCGCCAGCATCTGGCGGATGCGCTCGGCGCGCAGGATTACCGGTGCGGTCTGTGGCAGATGCGCCTCGTCCAGCACCTCGATGACCGGCCCAGCTTCCCCTCCGACGATCTCCAGCAAGAGAGCCGTGGCACGCTCGAGTGCCTCGCGCGCCAGATGGGCATCGACGCCCCGCTCGACACGGTGCGAGGAGTCGGTATGCAGTCCGTAAGAGCGTGCCTTGCCCGCAATCGCGATGGTGTCAAAGAAAGCACTTTCCAGGAACAGATCGCGGGTGGCATCAGCCACTCCGCTGTGTTCGCCCCCCATGATCCCGGCCATGGCCAGTGCGCGCTGATGGTCAGCAATCACCAGCGTATCCGGACGCAGCTCGACTTCCTGACCATCCAGCAAGACCAGCTTTTCGCCCGCCTCGGCGAAGCGTACCCGTATGCCGCCCTGAACCTGTGCAAGATCAAAGGCATGCATCGGCTGGCCCAGCTCGAGCATTACATAGTTGGTCACATCGACGGCCGGATCGATCGAGCGCACATCGGAGCGGCGCAGACGCTCGACCATCCAGGCCGGCGTTGCACGGGAAAGATCCACATTACGGATCACCCGCCCCACGTAACGCGGACAGGCCTCAGGGGCCAGCACCTCGACCGGTACTGTCTGCTCATGCAGCGCAGGGACTGGCGCAATCTGCGGACGCTCGACAGGGACGTCATAGAGGGCGCCGACTTCACGCGCCAGGCCAGCCAGTGACAGGCAGTCACCGCGATTGGGTGTCAGATCCACCTCGATGCTCGCGTCATCGAGATTCAGGTAGTGGCGGATGCTCTCCCCGACCGGTGCGTCAGCCGGCAGCTCCAGCAGCCCATCATTCTCTTCGCTGATTTGCAGTTCGCTGGCCGCGCAGAGCATGCCGAACGATTCCACGCCGCGCAGCTTGGCCTTCTTGATCTTGAAGTCGCCCGGCAACTCGGCACCGATCATGGCAAAGGGAATCTTGATGCCGACACGGGCGTTGGGCGCACCGCAGACCACCTGGAAGGTCTCGTTGCCGTTACTGACCTGGCAGACGCGCAGCTTGTCAGCATCCGGGTGCTGCTCGGCGGAAAGGATCTCGCCCACCACCACACCACTGAAAGCGCCAGCAACGGGTGTAATGCTGTCCACCTCAAGGCCAGCCATCGACAGCCGAGCCACCAGCTCATCACGCGATACCTGCGGATTTACCCAGGTACGCAGCCATTGTTCACTGAATTTCATCCTGTTCTCCTGAAAGCGGTTTGACGATTCGACCTAGCGAAATTGCGCCAGAAAGCGCAGGTCGTTGTCGAAGAACAGGCGCAGGTCGTTCACGCCATAACGCAGCATGGCCATACGCTCGACGCCCATGCCAAAGGCGAAGCCCTGGTACTTTTCCGGGTCAATGCCGGACATGCGCAGTACGTTCGGATGCACCATGCCGCAGCCCATCACCTCCAGCCAACCGGTGTGCTTGCACACGCGGCAACCCTTGCCGGAGCACATCACGCACTCCATATCGACCTCGGCTGACGGCTCGGTAAAGGGGAAAAACGACGGGCGGAAGCGCACACCCAGCGGCTTTTCGAAGAAGACCCGCAGGAACTCCTCGATGGTGCCCTTGAGGTCCGCAAAACTGACATCCTCGTCGATCAGCAGCCCTTCGACCTGATGGAACATCGGCGAGTGAGTGATATCAGAGTCGCAGCGATAGACACGACCAGGGCAGACGATGCGGATCGGTGGCTGCTGGCTTTCCATGGTGCGCACCTGAACCGGCGAGGTGTGGGTGCGCAGCAGCATGTTGGCGTTGAAATAGAAGGTGTCGT
>CAZFFB010000062.1:0-9124 GCA_964517735.1 uncultured Pseudomonas sp. | reverse complement strand
GGCAAAATAAGTAAGAATGCCGCAGGATAGCGAGCGGCTGCCGACAGCCGTTCCATGATAGCCGGGAACGATTCCCATCCTGTAGACAGGGCGCCCATGAAACGCACCGCTTTCTTCATCTCCGACGGCACCGGCATTACCGCCGAAACGCTTGGCCAGAGCCTGCTCGCTCAGTTCGAGAATATCAACTTCCACAAGCTGACCCGACCGTATATCGATACGGCGGAAAAAGCGCGGGCAATGGTACAGCAAATCAATGCCGCTGCCGAGGCGGACGGGGTCCGCCCGATCATCTTCGACACCATCGTCAACCGCGACATTCGCGAGGTACTGTCGCATTGCAACGGCTTCATGGTCGACATCTTTTCGACCTTCCTGTCGCCGCTGGAGCAGGAGCTGGCCTCGCACTCTTCCTATTCGGTGGGCAAGTCGCACTCCATCGCCCACAACCCCAACTACATGGAACGCATCGATGCGGTGCATTTCGCCCTCGACAACGACGACGGCGCGCGCACCCATTACTACAACAAGGCCGACCTGATCCTGGTCGGCGTATCGCGCTGCGGCAAGACCCCGACCTGCCTGTACATGGCCATGCAGTACGGCATCCGCGCCGCCAACTACCCGCTGACCGAAGACGACATGGAGCGTCTGACCCTGCCTGCCGCACTGCGGGCCCACAAGGACAAGCTGTTCGGCCTGACCATAGACCCAGACCGTCTGGCCGCCATCCGCCATGAGCGCAAACCCAACAGCCGCTATGCAAGCTACGCGCAGTGCGAGTTCGAGGTGCGCGAAGTGGAAAGCCTGCTGCGCCGGGAAAACATTCCCTTCATCAACTCGACACACTTCTCGGTCGAGGAAATCTCCGCCAAGGTCCTGGTGGAGAAAGGCGTCGAGCGACGCCTGAAGTAAACCGATCGCCCGGCGGCCATAGATAATGAAAAGGGGCGCATGGCGCCCCTCTTCGTCTGGAGCCCGCGCCTTAGTCGATGCTCAACAGCTCGCGATTGCGCTCAAGGATCGCCGGCCCGATCCCGCGCACTTCCAGCAGTTCGTCCACGGCCACGAACGGACCATTGGCGTCGCGGTAGGCCACAATGGCCTGGGCCTTGGCCGCACCGATTCCCTTGAGCTCTCGCGCCAGGGTTTCGGCATCCGCCGTATTGATCAGCACCCTGGCCGGCAGATCGGTCGCACTGGCGGCTGCCGGGGCGGACGCTTGCGGCGCCTGCACACTGGCAGCGACCGGCTCGCTGGAGGCAGCTGCCGGATTGGCCATAGTCGGCAAGGAAACACTGGCCAGCAGCGCCAGCAACAGAGCAGAAGTACGCAGTCGAATCATGATGTGCAGTCCCTTGTATCGTTAGAGAAGCTGCCGGCGATAACCGGCGGCTTTTGCACGCTAGCTCAGCCATGCAGTGCGTGCCGAGGCCATCACCTCAGGCTGTGAAGTACGCTGCAGGGCCGATGTGATCGCCTACGCACAAGAGAATATGGACAGAAACACCAGGGGTTTGCTGAGTGCCTGGACATGGCGCTACGAATCAGCGCCATTGAGTGCCCATGGCGCTCTCGGTTAATGTCTGGAACCTGTGCATTGACGGAACAGCAGTCCGATGACTTCCAAGCTGGAACAACTCAAGCAATACACCACCGTGGTCGCTGATACCGGCGACTTCGAGGCCATCGCCAGGCTGCAGCCGGTAGACGCCACCACCAACCCCTCACTGCTGCTCAAGGCGGCGAGCCTGCCGCGCTGCAGCGCACTGCCGCGCGAGGCGGTGGCACAGCACGCAGATCCGGCACTGGCCTGCGATCGCGTTGCTGTCGCGGTAGGTCGCGAGATCCTGGCCAGCATTCCCGGCAGGGTCTCGACCGAGGTGGACGCCAGACTCTCCTTCGACACCCCCGCCACCATAGCCCGGGCCCGTCGACTGATCAGACTGTATGCCGAGGCGGGCGTGGCGTCCGAGCGGGTACTGATCAAGATCGCGGCCACCTGGGAAGGCATACGTGCTGCCGAGCAACTCGAGCGCGAGGGCATCCACACCAACCTGACCCTGCTGTTCAGCTTCGCCCAGGCCAAGGCCTGTGCGGATGCCGGCGCCTTCCTGATCTCGCCCTTCGTCGGGCGCATCTACGACTGGTACCGCAAGGTCGAGGGTCATGACTTCAGTGGCGCCGAAGACCCGGGCGTGCAGTCAGTGGCGCGCATCTACAACTACTACAAGGCCCATGGCTACGACACCGTGGTGATGGGTGCCAGCTTTCGCAATCTTGGGCAGATTGAACAGCTGGCGGGCTGCGACCGGCTGACCATCAGCCCTGAGCTGCTCCAGCAACTGGCCGACAGCACGGATGAGCTGCCCCGCCGCCTGGCGCCCGGTGCAGCAGCAGAGCCGCGCGAGCACCTTGATGAGTGCCGCTTCCGCTGGCAACTCAACGAGGATGCAATGGCCACTGAGAAACTGGCAGAAGGAATTCGCCTGTTTGCGCGGGATCAGGAAAGGCTTGAGGCCTTGCTGCACGATCTGGGTTGAGTCCGGCAACAGCCCCGGACGTCGACAGCGCTAGCCGCGCTCAAGTGCCGTGACCAGATCACAGAAAGCGTCACGGTTGCGCTCATTGAGGTCCATCAGGATGCGATGGGCCTCGATCACCGTACGCCGTACCGTCGACTCACTGACATCTTGCGGCGGCAGATCGCACAGGCAGTCCGGACAGCGCACCGGCGCACCGACAATGTTGAAGACCTGCTCGAAGCCCATCGATTCGAGCAGGCGATCAATATCCGGGTTGGTGGTAACCAGGGTCGGCAACAGGCCGCTCTTGTGCCGGGAGAGAATCGACAGCTTGGCCAGCAGGCCCAAGGTGGTGCTGTCAACGCTGGTAGCCTCGGTCAGATCAATGACGATGGCAACAAAATGCTCGGCCGCAAAAATGCTATCTATTGTCGCATCCAGAGCCGAACACAGCGTCAGACGCACCTCTCCTGCAAACTTGAGGACAAAGACGCCATCTTGCTCGGCAAACTGGATCTTACCCGCACTCATGTACACTTCCTGCTCAGTACCAGCAAGGCGATATCATCCGGCATCTCACCCAGGTTGACCAGCCCGAGGGCTGACTGTAAACCGTCCAGCGTTCCACCACTTTCGCGCACCAGCCTGGGCAGTGCAGCCTCCTTGTCCTTGAGCGTGGTGCCGGGCAGCAGCTCGAGCACCCCATCCGAACAGAGTGTCAGACTGAAACACTCAGGCAGAGGCAGCTGGTGGTCTTCGTAGCGCGCTTCCTCGAATAGTCCGACCGGCAGACCACGCCCCTGCAGGTAGCGCACCTCACCGTCGCAGAACAGCACCGGCAGCGGCAGATGCCCGCCCACGCTGTAGGTCAGGGTCTGACTCCTGAGATCGATCACCCCCCCCACCATGGTCACATGCTTGCCCAACCGACAGTTGAGCAGGCCACGGTTGATATGGGCCAGCACCTGGGACGGCTGAATGTCCGGCGGTGGCCGGCTGCGCCCACGCCGCGACTCGTACAGCAAACGGGTCGTCATGAACTTGAGCAACACCGTGACAAATGCCGAGGAGGCGCCGTGACCGGATACATCAGCCAGGTAGAAACCGATGCGCTGCTCGTCAATCTGGAAGTAATCGACAAAGTCTCCTGAAAGGTACAGCGACGGCAGGATACGATGAGCAAAGCGCAGGCCATCGGTTTCCCAGGGCGTTTGCGGCAGCATGTTCATCTGCACCTGGCGCCCGGCGTTCTGATCCTCCTGCAGGAGACTGAGACTGGCCTGCAGCTCGCGATTGGCCGCCTCGAGCTTTTCACGATAACGGCGGTTCTCACGGCGCAAACGGGCACGATCAAGGGCACGGCGGACCGAATGTTCGAGCAGCGCCAGATCGTCAAGGGGCTTGACCAGATAATCGACCGCGCCCAGGCGCAAGGCCTCGACCGCATCGCTCATGACACCGGCTGCCGACAAGGCAATCACCGGCTCATCACCACCGTGCTCGGCAATCCGCTGCACAAGCATCTGTCCGGCATGCTCCGGCAGTCCAAGATCGCACAGCACCAGATCTGGCTGCTCGTGCTCGAACAAATGCCAGCCCTGCGCCTCGGTCGCAGCTTGCAGGACACAGAATCCACACGCCTCAAGGTGCTCGCCAAGACTGGCGCGCACGCCAGCGTCGTCGTCAATCACCAGCAACTTGGCACTGATTGTATGCATGCATCATCCAGGGACTGGACGCCACGGGCAGCTCGCCGGTGGGAGGGGGGGCGCAGGCGCCGGGCCGCACCGATACAAGGCGCGACACTACGCCCATCAGCGGCATGGTTCAAGCCTCATGCCGGACGATCGGCAGCCTCCCCCACCGCTCAGAAGTCGTCCTCGACCTGACCGTCACTCACCTTGAATTCTCGCATCTGCAGATAGGCGTTGCGCAGGAAGACATACTTGTCACCGCTGATCACCCGCTCGGCAGACAGCAGCTGCGCGCGGGTATCCACCACATCGAGCGCGCGCACACTATTACGGGTCGGGACATGCCCCATCAGCGGATAGAATGAGTGCAGGCTGTCAGCGCCACGACCAGCGGCGTCACGGACGCTGCTAGGCCCGAGCAGCGGCAGCACCACATAGGGACCGCTGGGTACCCCCCACGCCCCCAGTGTCTGACCGAAATCCTCGTCATTGCGCGCCAGACCGGCATGGCGGGCTACATCGAAGAAGCCCAATACCCCCACAGTGCTATTGATCAGCAGACGGGCGGTGTCCACACCGGCATCATGAAACTTGCCCTGCAGCAGGTTGTTGCTCAGATTACCGACCTCGCCAAGATTAGCGAAGACATTGCCGATCCCTGTTTCGAGAAAAGACGGCGTCACCGCCTGATAACCACGCGCCAGCGGCTTGAGGGCATAGGTATCCAGGGTGTCGTTGAACACGAAGATCGGCCGATTGATGGCTTCCCAGGGATCATCCTCACTCGCCTGAGCCGCCAGCGGCAGCATGGCAAGGCCCGACAACAGCAGCGCAACCGCTTGGCGGCGCCCTTTGGCAGCAGTTGAATGCATGACAGCTCTCCTTGATCAGGGTCTTGGCCAGATGGGGTGACTGTGGCAAGGCGGCATTATAGCCCCCGCGTGGCGCGACTTGCTGATAGCGGCGGCAACATGAGCGCGCCTGGGTTAATCTTGCAGCGAGGGGGGCGGTACATAGCCCGCCCCTGCGGCTCATCAACCAGGAAACCACGTCATGCCGACACGCCAACTGCAGCAACAACTCGATGACCTGCGCCAGCAACTGAGCGATACCCGACAACCTCTGGGTCACGAGGATCAGGCAGCCCTACTGGCGCTGATGGCCGATATCGAACTGCGCCTGGCCAGTGAGCGCGCCCACTCTGCCGAGGCCAGTCTGATCGATGGGGTCAACCTCGCGGTCGAGCGCTTTGAAGTCAGCCACCCGACCCTGGCTGGCAGCCTGCGCGCGATCATGCAGACCCTGGCCAACATGGGCATCTGAGTCTGGCAACGCTGCCCTGGCGCCAGTCAGGGCAGCGGCTTTACTGACGCGCCAGGCGCTTGTTGTCAATCGGTGACGGGTGCAGGCTGCGGCAAGGATTGATATCCAGCCCACCGCGGCGCACATAGCGAGCCTGCACGCTCAGCTGCTCAGGCTGCAAGGTGCGCAGCAGATCCAGATAGACGCGCTCCACACACTGCTCGTGAAAATCACCATGCATGCGCAGTGACACCACGTACGCCAGCAATGCCTCACGCTCAAGCCGTGGACCGCGGTAATCGATCACCAATGTGCCCCAGTCTGGTTGTCCGGTGACCGGGCAATTGGACTTGAGCAAATGACTGTGCAGCGTTTCCTCGACCATCTCCTGCCGCTCACAGACCAGCAAGTCCGCATCCGGCGGGCCATAACTGTGAATGCTGATGTCCAGCGCATCAATGCACGCCCCTGGCGCACTCGCCAGCCCCTCGGCAGTCACGTCCTCCAGGGAGCGCACCCGCACCGCCACCGGCGCTCCGGCGGCTGCCGACAGGTCCCGCACCAGCACCTCGACCAGCGCTTCACGATCGGCGAATCGGCTCTGATTGAGAGAGTTGAGGTACAGCTTGAAGGACTTGGACTCGATGATACAGGGTGAATTGGCGGGGATGACGAACTCGCCGATTGCCACACAAGGCTTGCCGCGCGTATTCAGCCAGGATAGCTCGTAGCAGTTCCAGAGATCATGCCCAGTGAAGGGCAAGGCCTTGGGATCGATGCCCAGCTCCAGCCACTTGGTCAGGCGCGGGATCGGGAACAGCAGCTCGGGAGCATACTCGGCCACATATTCGGTGACCTTGCCCAGCGGGGAGTGATGGACATCTTGCGCCATGCGGAACTCGCTCAAAAGATAAGGAAAGCTGAAGAGTGCCGCACAAGCGGCAGTCGAATCACTACTGACGCATGCCGATGCCACGGCTGAGCAACTGCAGGCTGATCGTATACAGCACTGCAGCAGCCAGCACCATCAGGGCGATGGCGATACCGATATGAATGTCCGATACGCCCAGGATGCCGTAGCGGAAGGCATTGACCATGTGCAGGATCGGATTGCCCAGCGATACGGTCTGCCAGAACTCCGGCAGCATGCTGATCGAGTAGAACACCCCCCCTAGGTAGGTCAGCGGGGTCAGCACGAAGGTCGGAATGATCGAAATATCATCGAAGTTGCGTGCGTAAACCGCGTTGATGAACCCGCATAACGAGAAAATGGTTGCCGCCAGCAGGATCACCAGCAAGGTGACCACGATGTTGTGGACCTGAAGGTGGGTGAAGAACAGCGACAGAGCCGTCACAATTGCCGCCACCGCCAGACCACGCAGCACGCCACCGGCGACAAAGCCGATCAGGATCACATGGGGCGAGGTTGGCGAGACCATCAACTCCTCGATGGAGCGCTGGAACTTGGTGCCAAAGAAGCTCGACACCACATTGCCGTAGGAGTTGGTAATCACCGACATCATGATCAGACCGGGCACGATGTACTCCATATAGGAGAAACCGCCCATATCACCGATCTGCCGGCCGATCAGGTTGCCGAAGATCACGAAGTACAAAACCATGGTGATCGCTGGAGGCAGCAGGGTCTGCGGCCAGATGCGCATGAAACGACGGACTTCCTTGCGCACGATAGTCTGCAGTGCTACCCGGTTGGCACGAAATTCAACGGACATTTACTGACTCCCCGCCAGATTCTTTTCCACCAGGGAGACAAACAGCTCCTCGAGGCGGTTGGTCTTGTTGCGCATGCTCAGCACCTCGATACCACGATTGGCCAGCTGAGCGAACAGCGAGTTGAGCCCCTGGCTTTTCTCCACCTGCACCTCGAGGGTCTGCGCATCGATCAGCTTGGCCTGATACCCCGACAGTGCCGGCACAATCTGCTGCGGGCGACGCAGATCGAGCAGGAAGGTTTCGACGTGCAGCTTCATCAGCAGCTCACGCATGCTGGTGTTCTCGACGATGCGCCCGTGATCGATGATGCCGATGTTGCGACACAACTGCTCGGCCTCCTCGAGATAATGGGTGGTGAGAATGATGGTGATGCCCTGCTGATTAAGGCGAGTCAGAAAGCTCCACATCGAACGGCGCAGCTCGATATCGACGCCAGCCGTCGGCTCATCGAGGATCAGCAGGCGCGGCTGATGGATCAGCGCGCGCGCGATCATCAGGCGACGCTTCATGCCACCTGAGAGCATCCGCGAAGGTACATTGCGCTTCTCCCAGAGACCCAGCTCGGTCAGATACTGCTCGGCGCGCTCACCGGCCAGTCGCGCCGCAATACCGTAGTAGCCAGCCTGGGCAACCAGAATGTCGAAAGCCTTCTCGAACTGGTTGAAGTTGAACTCCTGCGGCACGACACCCAGGCAGCGTTTGAGCCCGGAGGGGTCTTGGTCAAGATCATGCCCGAACACCTCGACAGTGCCGGACGTCTTGTTGACCAGGGTGGAGAGGATACCGATGGTGGTGGACTTGCCGGCACCATTGGGGCCGAGCAGGGCGAAGAAGTCACCTTCTGCCACTTCAAGATCGATACCCTGAAGTGCCTGGAAGCCATTGCCGTAGGTCTTGGTCAGCTGGCGGATGGTCAATGCGGATGTCATGGGGAAACCACAGGCGGAAAATCGAAGGCACTAGATAGAGGTTGGCTGCGGGAAATGCAACCTTGCCGGTGCATGACCCGCCCCACATGCAGCCCTAAGTGCCCCGTTAACGGGCGACGATCGCACAACTGCTATAATCCCCGCCTCCGTGAACTGCCGACGACCACAGTGATGACCTACCTCGCACACCACGTTGCCCTGCTCAATCACCTGCGCCGCGTGCTCGCCGCGCTGGGTGAGGCCGAGCAGATTCCCGAAGAAAATCACGCCTTGTTCCTGGAGCGCTTCGATGCACTCCTGGAGGCCCTTAAAGAGCAACCAGAAGAGGCACTGTACCTTGGCCAGGAGCTGATCGTGCAGGTCTTTCATCGCTACCCACAGATTGCCCACCTGGTTCCGCGCGATTTGCTGTGGTTCTTCGGTGGTGACTGCCTGCACTACATGCCGGACGAAGAAATCGAGCTGTTCCAGCAACTGGATGAGCGCCGATTCCTGGCAGAGCAGCAGGGACAGGCTTTTGACTGGAACAGCGAGAAGCAGCAGCTGACGCTAGCCCAGGAGCACCCACTCCACTGAGCATCGACCCCGCCAGCAGCACCGGCGGGGCAATTAATTCCCGAAAAAAAAGGCACCTTCTTTAGAAGGTGCCTTTTTATCTGGAGCGGGAAACGAGACTCGAACTCGCGACCCCGACCTTGGCAAGGTCGTGCTCTACCAACTGAGCTATTCCCGCTTGTCTTGCTATGTGGCCAGCCATGCTCTGACTGGGCCTGCCGCAGACCTGTGTATTTCTGCAGCCTGAATCTGGAGCGGGAAACGAGACTCGAACTCGCGACCCCGACCTTGGCAAGGTCGTGCTCTACCAACTGAGCTATTCCCGCTTAAGTGGCGTCCCCTAGGGGACTCGAACCCCTGTTACCGCCGTGAAAGGGCGGTGTCC
>CAZFFB010000061.1:0-9128 GCA_964517735.1 uncultured Pseudomonas sp. | reverse complement strand
ATCTGGCGTTCATCGGCCTGGCCAATCTGCTGGTTGCCGCCCAGGCAGGGCCGCAGACGCGCCGCCAGCTGATCGTCAGCGCCCTGCTGGTGCTGGCGGTGATCATCCAGGCTTGCAGTCTGCTGCTGCCCCTCGAACAGCTGGCCGGCATGCCGCTGCTGCTCGCCAGCCTGATTGCCCTGTCGGTGGCAGCCTTGCTGCAACTGCTGCCCCAGCAGCGTCGCAGCGAGGCCAATACCCAAGCCACGGCCAGCACCACAGCCGGCAATCCGGCAGCCAGCACTGCGCCGGCACCCAGCGCACGACCCCTGGCCCGCAGCGGGCGCACACCCACCGATCGTGGCGTGCTCCGCGAGAACGGCACCGTAAAGTGGTTCAATACCTCCAAGGGCTTTGGCTTCATTTCCCGTGACAATGGCGACGACATCTTCGTGCATTTTCGGGCCATTCGTGGGGATGGCACGCGCATGCTGGTCGAAGGTCAGCGGGTCGAGTTTGCCGTCGTACGCCGTGACAAGGGCCTGCAGGCTGAGGATGTGGTCGCCGACCAGGCGGCCTGGCACTGAAGTGAGCGCCTGACGCCTGCTCAGTAATGGGGCGGCGGTGGCTCATCCTCGCCGCCGCCCAGCGTACCCACCTGCCCGGCCAGCTCACGCTGGCGGGTGGCCAGCGCTTCGACCTGGCGCTGCAGGCGCTCGATCAGGCGATTCTGCGCCAGCAGCTCGTCACTGAGCTGTTGCAGGGCGTCATCCTGGAAGGCCAGACGGGTTTCCAGTTCGGTGATACGCAGCTCAAGACTCATCGTCCACTCCTCAGAAAAAACGGCATTCGCGGCCATCGAGCATCCGCTGCACGCGCTCGCGCACGGCCGACAGCTGGGCGGCCTCGTAGGGCTGCGCGGCGCCCTGCCCCCAGACAGGCGCCGGCCAGACCTCATCCTCATGACGCCGGGCAATCACATGCAGATGCAACTGGCTGACCACATTGCCCAGGGTGGCGATGTTCATCTTGTCAGCGGCAAAGGTGTCCTTGACCAGCTCTGCCAGCACGCTGGCCTCCTGCCAGAGCTGCTGCTGATCGCTGGCATCCAGCTGGAACACTTCGCTGACGTCCTCGCGGCGCGGCACCAGAATGAACCAGGGATAGCGGGCATCGTTCATCAGCAGCAGGCGCGAAAGAGGAAAATCGCCGATGGGCAGGGTGTCCTGCGCGAGGCGGGCATCGAGGGTGAACATGGTGGCAGTTCCTTCGACTGAGACAATGGGACATCCGGTTACCCGGAGCCTGGTAGAGGCCGCTCAGTGTGCCACAAGCGCATCTCCCGCTGGCCGGCGGACGGCACGCAGCAGGCAAACCTCGACCTGCAGCCCGCCCAGCGGCGAGTCAGTGAGGACGATGCGGCCACCGTGCAATTCGACGATGCGCTGTACGATGGACAGCCCCAGACCGGCCCCGGAACCGTCGCCCTGACGGAAGAAGCGGCGAAACAGCTGCTCACGCTGCTCAGGCGGAACGCCTGGGCCGCTATCGGCCACAACGAGCACGACCTGCGCCACTCCAGCCTGCAGGCTCACCGCAATGCGGCCACCTTCCGGGGTGTACTGCACGGCATTGCCGATCAGGTTCTGCAGCAGGGTGCCAAGGCTCGGCGCATCAGCGCACAGCCGGTAGTCAGCCGTCTCGTCGAACTCCAGATCCAGCTCCTGGCCACGCGCCAGTGCCAGGGGAATCAGCTCTGCCAGTTCACCGCGCAACCAGGGGGCCAGATCCAGCTCGCGCATCGCCCCCTGCACCACCTCAGGCTCGAGGCGCGCCAGGGTCAGCAGCTGGGTCACCACCCGGGTCGAGCGCTCCACGCCGCCGAGCAGCTGCTGCAGCGCCCGTACCCGATCGAGCGGGTCGGGCGCTTCCAGCGCGTTCTGCGCGTGGATGCGCAGCACCGCCAGCGGCGTGCGCAGCTCGTGGGCGGCGTCGGCCAGAAAGCGTCTCTCGCGCTCCAGCAGCCCATCGACCTGACGCAGCAGACGATTGAGCGAGGCGACCATCGGTTCAAGCTCGCGCGGCAGCGGCCCCAGCGCCAGTGGCGCCAGCGTGTCCGGATCACGGGCCTTGATCGCGCTTGCCACCTGCTCCAGCGGACGCAGACCGACGCCGATCGCCCACCAGACCAGCGCCGCCAGCAGCGGCAGACCGATCAGATCCGGCAGCAGGCTGCGCAGGGTGATCTTGCCGACCAGCTCACCGCGCACATCCTCACGCTCGGCGACCAGCACCCAGAGATCGTCAGCCGCATCGCGCAGCATGAAGGTCCGCCAGCGATGATCCTCCAGCGCTACATCGTGATAGCCGATCAACTGGGGGGCGATGTCCGCAAGAGCGCTGCCCGTTGCCGCGCCCAGCTCGCTGGCCCCACGATGGGCTTCGACGACCAGGCGCCCCAATGCCCCGACCGGTGCACTGGCCGACTGCAGGAGACTGCGCCCCTGTGCATCGAATACCACAAAGCCCAGCTTGCTCTCGTATTTGTGCCCCGGGCTTTGAGGGATTGACGGCGCTGCGCGCCGCGCCAGCAAGGCACCATCGAGCGACTGCTGCAGCGCCCGGCGCGCCGCCTCCGGCATGTCGCCACCCACCATCCCGGCCAGCAGCCTGGCACTCTGCGCCAGCTGGGCGTCGAACAGTTCCTCGATCTCGTGCTGAGCATCGCGGTAGCTGTGCCAGGAAATCACCGTCAGTGCCAGGGCCAGTACGCCGAGCACCCGCGCCAGAGTGCGGGCACGGATCGAGCGCAGCCTCATGCCTTGTCGACCAGGTAGCCGACGCCGCGCACGGTGCGGATCAGCTCAGGGAACAGCTTCTTGCGCAGGTGGTGCACATGCACCTCGAGGGCGTTGCTTTCGACGTCCTCGTCCCAGCCGTAGAGCACCTGCTGCAACTTATCGCGGGTCAGCGCACGGCCTGGCTGGGCCAGCAGCTCATGGAGCAGGAGAAACTCCTTGCGGGTCAGGTTGACCGGCTTGCCCTGATAGCTGACCTGCTGGCTGTCCGGCTCGATGCGAATGCCGCGGTATTCCAGCGCCGGCTCGGCACGGCCGAAGCTACGCCGCAGCAGGGCGCGCAGGCGCGCCTTGAGTTCGGCGACATCAAACGGCTTGATCAGGTAATCGTCGGCGCCGGCATCCAGCCCGGCGATACGGTCAAAGGTAGCATCGCGCGCAGTGAGCACCAGCACCGGCGTGGACTTGCCGGCCGCACGCAGGCGGCGCAGCACCTCAAGGCCGTCCATGCGCGGCAGGCCGAGGTCCAGCACGCACAGCTCGAAGCTCTCGTTGCAGAGCGCATGCCAGGCGCTGGCGCCGTCCTGCAGCCAGTCCACCGTATAGCCCTCGGGCTTGAGCGCGGTGCGAATGCCCTCGCCCAGCGCCCTGTCGTCTTCCACCAGCAATATACGCATGCCCCGCTCCTCGCCCTCGTCTTCTCGCCTCTTGCCTCTTGCACCACAGCCCACAGCAAGACACCAAGGCGCCGTGAGTATCGCACTCTCACCGGCCCGGCGCCCGCCCCTGGCGCGCCTCAGAACCGGTTGCGCGCAAAGCGCTGGATCACCGGCAGCTGCTTGCGCAGCGCCCGATCGACCAGGCGTGGCAGCAGGCTGTTGAGGCGTACAAAAAACGTTTCCGGCCAGCCCAGATACAGCTCCTTACGCTCGGTAACGATCGCTGCGGCGACCGCCTCGGCCACCCGGTCCGGCTCATCCATCGCCACCTTCAGCGCCTCGTTCATCGCCACCACGCCGGGTGCATTCATCGCCGTGCGGGTGGCGCGTGGGGCGACGTACAGTACGCCGATGCGGGTATCGGCCAGCTCGCGGCGCAGCGCCTCGGAGAAACCGCGCAGGGCGAACTTGCTCGCGCAATAAGCGGCATAGCCCGGGTAGCCGATCGAGCCGAAAGTCGAGCCGATGTTGACCACCATCGCCCGCTCCTGCTGGCGCAGCATCGGCAGCAGGGCGCCGGTAAGCTGCAAGGTGGCGGTGACGTTGAGCTGCAGCAGCGCGGCGATGGCCTGCTCATCATGCTGCTCGAGCAGGCCGAAGCGGTTGACGCCAGCGGCGTTGATCAGCAGATTGACCCCGCCCATGCGCTGCGCCGCTTGCAGCACGGCCTCACGCCCGCTCGCCTCGGTGATGTCGGCGCAGACCGTTTCAGCCCGCCCCTGGCAGCGCCCGGCCAGTGCGTCCAGCTGCCGGGCATCGCGCCCGGCCAGCAGCAGGCGTGCACCGCCCTGCGCCAGTCGCTCGGCCAGCGGCTGGCCGATACCGCCGGTCGCACCAGTCAGCAGGATGCGGCAATCAGGCAGCTGCATGCGGGCACTCCCCAGACAGTGGCAGGCTGCGGAACAGGTCGCCATACAGGCGATAGACCACCCGCGCGGTATGCAGCACCGCGGCCTGGTCGCCGGCATCCTCCAGGCGGTTCATCAGCCCCTTGAAGAACTCGACATGGCCGATGTCCAGGCTGCCGTGCGAGGTCAGGTAGCTGAACGCCGCATCCGGCAGCTGCAGGCGCTGCTGGATGATCGCCGCCGACTGGCTGGCCAGGGCGATGCTGGTGCCTTCCAGCACCTGGACCATGCCGAAAAAACTCACCGGATTGTCACGCGCGATACGGTCGTAGACGTAGCTGACCATCAGCTCGGTGGGCAGTGCCGGCGTGGCGTGGCGCACCGCTTCAGCGTCGCCGCCGCAGGCGCGGATATCGTTGAGGACCCACTCCTGGTGGCCGTACTCCTCCTCGATGTATTCGGCGACCGCGCCGCGCAGCCATTCCAGACGCTCGGGCAGACGCGCGCCACAGGCCATCAGCAGCGGTACGGTGTGCTTGACGTGGTGGTAGGCCTGGGCCAGGAAGGCCAGATAGGTCTGCAGGGTAATGCGTCCGGCCTGAAGTTCGGCGAAGATCGGCGCCGCCAGCAGGTAGTCGCGCTCGGCACAGGTCTGTTGCTGCAGGGTATCGAAGAAACTCATGGATACAGGTCCTCTAGATGCTCGACTCGCTCATCAGGCCGGCAATGGCCTGACGGTAATGCTCGAACAGCGCGGCGCGGCGCAACCGGCCATTGCCGGTCGTCAGGCCACTGGCCTCACTGAATGGATGGGCGGCGCGCAGCCAGCGGTGGACGCGGGCGTAGTCGGGCCGGGTCGCATTGACCGCCTCGACCGCGGCCTGCAGCGCCGCATCGCTCGCCCCAACGCGCGGCACCAGCACCGCGACGTTGGCCGGCAAGGCCTCGCCATGCAGCCAGGCCTGGGCGATGGCCGCCTGCTGGACCAGTTCGGCCTCCACCCACTCGGGATTGACGTTGCGGCCAAAGGCGGTGACGAACTGATGCTTCTTGCGCCCGTGCAGCACCAGAAAGCCCTCCTCCCAGTGGCCCAGGTCGCCGGTTGCCAGCCACTCGTCGGGGCTGGCCGGCTCGCCCAGGTAACCAAGGAAGGCCGCGCCGCGCACCAGCACCTCGCCATCCTCGGCCAGGCGTACCCCGGCATGCGGCAGCGGCCTTCCGACACTGCCGATGCGCCGCGCCCCGGGACGGTTCAGGCAGACCACCGAGGCGCACTCGGACAGGCCATAGCCCTCGAATACCGGCAGGCCCAGCGCTTGCGCTCGCTCGAGCAGTTGCGGTGCCACCCGGCCACCACCAACGGCAATGAAGCGCAGCGAATCGGGCAGCACCGCTCCACGCTCGGCAGCAGTGACCAGTGCCAGCAGCAGTTGCGGCAGCAGGATCAGGCTGCTCGGCCGCACCCGCTCCAGGGTGGCGAGAAAGGCCGGCAGCTCGAAGGCACTGGCACCGCGCAGGCCGACCGTCTCCAGCGCAGGCATCTCCAGGCAGGCCCCCAGCAGCAGCGGCGCATAATTACCCGCCAGATTCTCCAGCAAGACCGCCAGCGGCAGCACGCACAGGTGCCGCTCGATACCGCTGCCCGCCGTGGCCTCGGCGATGCTCTGCGCCACCGTCAGCATCGCCTCGGCAGACAGGCAGACACCCTTGGGCTGGCCGGTGGTGCCGGAGGTGTAGGTGATCTTCGCCGTGCCCGCCGGCAGCGCCGGCGGGTGAGCCACCCCACGCTGGCACAGCACGCCGCGCGACTGGAAACCCAGTGCGGCAAAGGCCTGTTGATCGGCAGCGACCAGCGTATCGACCCCGGCACTGTCCAGCACATGATGCTGCTGGGCGGGCGAGAAAAACCCCGGCAGCGGCACACAGACCACACGGCTGTACAGCGCGGCCAGATCCCAGAGCAGCCACTCGGGGCCGTTGTCCAGGGCAATGGCCAGACGCCTGACACCGGCCCGCTGCAGATATTGTGCACGGCGGCTCACCTCGGCGAGCAGCTCGGCGTAGCACCAGGTGCGCGGCGCATCCATCAAGGCCATACGCGAGCCATGGGCGCCCAGACGGGCAAAGAACTCAGCAGGCGACATCGGCATACTCCGGCTCGAACCCCTCGCGCAGACGACAGCCCAGGCGCCGGTAGATACCTGCCGCCTGCAGGCGCTGATGGGTGGCCAGTACGTCAGCGACCATCACCTGTGGGTGGGTGGCGTAGTAACTGCCCCAGTCGGCCAGCTCATCGCCCAGGCAACGCCCATCGGCGGTGCCCAGATGCACCAGCGGCACCCCCAGGCGCTGGAAACTGTTGAGCAGCAGTGCGGTGGCGGTAAAGGCCACCCAGCGGATGCCGGATGCCACCAGCACAGGGGTCAGCGTCACGATCAGCAGCCGTGCATTGCCCGTCCCGATCGCCGCCAGATTGCCGATCTCGGCCAGCTGCTCGCGAGCAATCGGCGCCAAGCCGCGCAGACGGGCCATCCGCTGCTCCAGAGGCTCAGGCAGATAACGCTCAAGAAACAGACGCTCCGGACCGGCAACACGCAGCCCCGCCACTGCCTGCAACTGCCCTGCCTCGTCTTCAAGACCCAGCAGGCACGGCATGAACTGGCGCAGGCGCGCGCCGTAATGCTCGGCAAAACAGGCCGCGATGAAGTGCTCGAACTCGGCGCGCCTGGCGGCATCGAGGCTGGCCGAGCAACCACGCAACTCAAGCCCGCGCCCGGTACTCATGCGCCGCCAGGCATGCTCAGTGATGCTCTGCCACAGTGCCATGATCCCTCTCCCAAAGTGCAATGCAGAGTGATCTTCACGCCGGCAGCTTAAGGAACCATTAACCGCCAGAGCGGGCCGTCACCGCGGATGAATACCCCGCCAGCAGGCCGTCTCTACGCACTTTGGCTGACGGCAGAACCGGTTGCCGCGTGCTATAAACCGTCACAAAACAACAACAATCCATCGCAGCCCGCCGCATCCGCGGCGAGTCGGACATTTTTTTCTCAAGGAATACACCATGCAGATGAAATGGAACGTCATGGCCCTGGCCATCGCCGCCGCCACCAGCAGCTCCCTGGCCCTGGCCAGCACCCAGAGCGAGTCGCGCGGCTTCATCGAAGACAGCAGCCTGAATGTGCACAGCCGCCTGCTGTACATGAACCGTGATTTTCGCAATGGTGCCGGCAACACCAACGCCGTCACCGGCAAGACCAACAGCTACCGCGAGGAAACCGGTCTTGGCGTGCGCGCCTTTTACACGTCCGGCTTCACCCAGGGCAGCGTCGGCTTCGGCCTTGACGGTCATGCGCTGAGCGCCATCAAGCTGGAAAGCGGCAAGGGCCGCTATGGCACCGGCCAGTTCGGCCAGACCGACGATGGCAGCGCCGACGATACCCAGGCCCGTGCCGGCGCCGCCCTCAAGGCGCGCATCTCCAGCACCACCCTCAAGCATGGCCAGCAACTGGTGGAAACCCCGGTGTTCTCCACCGATGACGCCCGCCTGCTGCCGGAAGTCGCCACCGGCACCCTGCTGGTCAGCGAGGAGATCGACGGCCTGAGCCTGAATGCCGGCCGCTTTACCGCCCTGAGCAGCATGACCGCCACCGGCCGCGACACCATCAACGGCAAGGGCGAGGCTGGCCTGACCTCGGCGGATATCTTTGGTGCCGACTACCGCTTCAACGACCAGTTCAGCGCCGGCCTGCACGCCTCCGACGTGGAAGACCACTTCAAGAAGACCTACCTCAACCTGAACTACACCCTGCCGCTGGGCGATGAGCGTTCGCTGAACCTCGACTTCAACGCCTATCGCAGCAAGGACGATGGCCGCAAGCTCTCGGGCGAGCTCGACAACAAGATCTGGAGCCTGGCCGGTGCCTACAGCATGGGCGCCCACACCTTCACCCTGGCCCACCAGCGCTCCTCCGGTGACACCGGCTACACCTACGGCGTCGACGGCGGCGGCACCGTCTGGCTGGCCAACTCGGTGCAGTACTCCGACTTCATCGGCAAGGACGAGCGCTCCTGGCAGGTGCGTTATGACCTGGACATGGCCAGCTTCGGCGTGCCGGGGCTGAGCTTCATGAGCCGCTACATCACCGGTGACAACATCGACACCGGCACAGGCCGCGATGCCAAGGAGCATGAGTTCAACTTCGAGAGCAAGTACGTGGTTCAGGAAGGGGTTGCCAAGGACCTGTCCCTGCGTCTGCGCAGCGCCCTGTACCGCGCCAGCAGTGCCTACGATGACGACATCAATGAAGTGCGTCTGATCGTCGAATACCCGCTGAGCATCCTGTAACGTCCGGCGGCTGTCCGCCTGTCACCCGCGCCCGGCCCCGTGCCGGGCGCTGGCTTTTCACCTCGCGGCGCGCCGGGGTGCGCCCTGTACGCCACCTGAGCTGCGCCGTACAATGCCGGGCATTTTCCGCCCTGTGAAACCGGACACTCCAGCCCATGCGCACCAGCCAGTACCTGATCTCGACCCTCAAGGAAACCCCCGCCGACGCCGTGGTGATCAGCCACCAGCTGCTGCTGCGTGCCGGGATGATCCGCCGCCTTGCCTCGGGCCTGTACACCTGGCTGCCGATGGGCCTGCGCGTGCTGCGCAAGGCCGAGCGGATCGTCCGCGAGGAAATGGACGCCGCCGGCGCCCACGAGGTGCTGATGCCGGCGATCCAGCCGGCCGAGCTGTGGCAGGAAACCGGGCGCTGGGAGCAGTACGGCCCGGAGCTGCT
>CAZFFB010000060.1:4375-9172 GCA_964517735.1 uncultured Pseudomonas sp. | reverse complement strand
GAAGCCTGGCCGCCCTCGCGCGCTTTCTCGTCCGCACCGCGAGGGCGGCGCTGGAGCGCCAGCCCGGCGGCTTCGAGGTCGACGGCATCGGCATCGGCACGGTCATGCCCGGGCGCCTCGGCCGCCTGCCCCGCCAGGCCTACGCCGGGCTTGCCGCGCAGGTGTCCGGTGCGCTGGCGCTGCCCTGCGCGGTCGAGAACAACATCGCCTCGTACGGCGACTTCCTGCGCCTCGAACGGGGACTGCCCGACTTCGCGTTGATCGCCATCGGCGCCGGCGTCGGCGGCTGCGTCGTCTTGGACAACGCCCTGCGGCGCGGCCTGGGGCACGCCGCAGAACAGATCCATCGAGCGGTTGAGCTCGACGCCCTGGGCATCGAGCTGCCCGGCCACATGGGAGGATGTCTGCACCAGCGCGGCGTTCTCCTGGGTCACCCGATCCATCTGCACGATGGCCTGGCTGACCTGGGAAATGCCCAGACTCTGCTCGTTGGAGGCACTGGCAATCTCGCCCATGATGCCGTTGAGACGACTCACCGCCCCCACCACTTCGCGCATCGCCTCCTCGGCCTGACGCACCTGATCGGCGCCGCTGTCGATCACCGCACCGGACGCCTCGATCAGCCCGCGGATCTCCTCGGTAGCCGCCGCCGTGTGCCGCGCCAGGGTACGCACCTCGCGGGCGATCACCGCAAAGCCGCTGCCCTGCTCGCCGGCCTTGGCCGCCTCGATCGAGGCATTGAGGGCCAGCAGGTTGGTCTGGAAGGCCAGCGCCTCGATGGTGGCGATCACGCTGTGCATCTGCGCGGCACCGGCGGTGATCCGCTCCATGGTCGCCACCACATCACCCATCGCCGAGCCACTCTGCTCGACGCTCTGCACCGCATCACCGGACAGCGTGCTGGCCTGGCGGGCGCTGTGGGCACTCTGCTCGACGGTGGAGGTGATCTCCTCCATGCTCGCGGCGGTCTCCTGCAGCGCGGCCGCCTGCTGCTCGGTGCGGGCCGCCAGATCATGGTTGCTGTCGGCCATGCTGCGCGTGGCCTGGGCCACGGTCTCGACGCTGCCGCGGATATCCATGGCAATGCCCATCAGGCTCTTGCGCAGGGTATCGAGCATGCGGGCCAGCTCGCCCAGCTCATTGTGGCCGACATCGCGCAGGCGTACCGCCACGTTGCCCGCCGATATCTGCTCAAGGAAGCTGACCGACTCGGCCGCCGGACGCAGCACCGCGCGGGCGGTGGCCATGCTCAGCAGCGCCACCAGCAGGCTGCCGCCGCCGATCACCGCCCACTGCGCCACCGGCATGTTCTCCAGCGCCAGCCAGCCGCTGCCCAGCAGGCTCAGCGTACAGGCCGCGCCCAGATAGCTCAGACGCGCCTTCATCGAGCCCAGCTGCAGGCGCTCAAGCCGGCCGCGCAGCCCGCCATGCACCAGACGGCCACGGTCAAGGCTCATCGAGGCACGCCCCTCGCGCATGGCCCGGTAGGTCTCGGTGGCCAGCGCCACCGCCTGACGCGAGGGCCGCACACGGATCGAGGCATAGCCGACGTGGGCGCCGTTCTCGTAATAGGGCACCACAGACGCGTCCACCCAGTAGAACTCGCCGTTCTTGCGGCGGTTCATCACCAGACCGTTCCAGAGCTGGCCGCTCTTGACCGTCGACCACAGGTTGCCGAACGCCGCCGACGGCATGTCCGGGTGGCGCACCAGATTGTGGTTGGCGCCCAGCAGCTCGTCGTAGGTAAAGCCGCTGACCTCAACGAACGCCGGGTTGGCATAGGTGATGTAACCCTTGAGATCCGTACGCGAGATCAGGAAGTCATCCTCCCTGAGCTCGTATTCCCGGTGGGTCGTGTGGGGAGCATTGGCCATTGCGGGTACCTGACTGGAAAAAAGTGAACGGTGCAGGCCGGTCAGCACCGAGGACGCCCACGCCGCGCGGCACGCAGGCGAAGCGGATACGTACATTAACGGCCCAGGGCACAACGGACGCATTGACGAGCATCAACAGCCGCGCCCAAGCCAGCGTGCGACACAGTATAGAAAGCGCAGCCGCCACGGCACAGCCCTGCTGGCTGCCCCTTAGCGCGGCTGCTCGAGGATCAGCTCCACGCGCCGGTTGGTGGCCTTGCCCTCGGCGCTGGCGTTGTCAGCCAGCGGCTGGGTATCGGCATAGCCCACCGCGCGCAGACGGTTGCTGGCCACGCCATTGGACTCCAGATAGCGCACCACGCTGCCGGCCCGCGCACTGGACAGCTCCCAGTTGGAGGGGAAGCGCACATTGCGGATCGGCACATTGTCGGTATGCCCGACCACCGCCACGTTGTGGCTGCTGCTGTTGAGCACCGAAATCAGCTGACGCAGCACCCGCAGACCCTCAAGGCTCAGCTCGGCCTGCCCGGAAGAGAACAGGATCTCGCTGCTGATGCGAAAGCTCACCGTGCCCTCCTTGACCACCACATCGATATCCTCGCCCAGCGCGCCCAGCTCCAGCCCCTCCAGCGGATCCGGCATGCCCTCGGCGGTCTGCAGGTCCGGGCCGCTGCCCTTGAGCAGCCCGGCGCCCTCCGGCAGCACGCTCTGCCCGGAGAGCATCGCCGGCAGCTGGCGCACCGCATCGCCGGCATTCTTGCCGGCAAAGGCCAGCATCACCACCAGCAGCACCAGCAGCAGGGTGAGCATGTCCAGATAGGTCATCAACCAGCTCTCCTCCTCCTCGCCACCCGGTGGCAGGGCGGCGGCATCGGCGGCCTGGCGCTTGGCGCGCTGGTTGCTCTTTTGCAGACGCTGCAGGGATTTTTCCAGCTCCCGCTGGCGCGCCAGCAGTGCCTGCCGGACGCTGGCCGGCGCTGGCGGTGCGGCGGGTTGCTCGCCGATACCCTCGTTCTGCTCGCTCATCACGGCTCTCCGTCAGTCCCGCGCCCGGCGGCCACCGCCGTTGTCGTGGATCTCGTCCTGGTACTGGGCCATGAACGAGTTGAGGGTCTCGCGCATCAGGCCCGGGCTGCGTTTGTTGCACATCATCGAGATGCCCTGCAGCACCATGTTCATCAGCACCACGCGCTGCTCGGTGCGCCGCTCCAGCTTGACCGCCACCGGCTTGAACACCAGGTTCGCCAGCAGCACGCCGTAGAAGGTGGTGATCAGCGCCAGCGCCATCTGCCGGCCGATGGCGGTCATGTCGCCATCACCAAGCAGGAACATCAGGTTGACCAGGCCAATCAGCGTGCCGACCATGCCGAACGCCGGGGCAAAGCTGGCCATCACCCGGAACAGCTGCGCCTCGGCATGCTCACGGGCGCGCAGGCGCGAGATGCGCCACTGCAAAAGCTCGATGATGTCCTCCTCGGGGGTGTTGTCCACCACCAGCTGCACGCCGGTACGCAGGAAGGGGTTGCGCACGCCCTCCAGCGCATCCTCGACCTGGCGCAGGTTGCCCTGCATCCACAGCCGCGACATGTTGACCAGCTCCTCCATGTCGTTCTGGGTATAGAGCTTCTCGTTGCGCAGCACCGTAGCAAACAGGCCGAACACCCGCAGCACCTCGCCCAGCGGGTAACTGATGAAGGTGGCCGCCAGCGTGCCGGTGAGCACGATGCCAAGGCTTGGCCAGTCGAGGAACAGCATCGGGTCCTCGGCGGAAAACACCAGCACCACCGCCAGCAGGGCAATACTGGTGACGATACCGATCAGCGTGGATGGATTCATGCAGGACTCCGGACAGGAACACGGTCAGGGCACGCCAGCGCACCCAACGCCGGCACAGTATGGCATGGCCGGCAAAAAAAATTGCCGCAGGCCCTAAAGGTTGCCGGGCAACCGACGATACTTTGGGTAACCGCCAGCGCCCTGCCCCGCCCGACCGGCACAAGGCTGTCGCTGGCCACTGTTCAGCAAGCAGGAGTACCTCGCATGTCCGTGATCAATACCAACATCACCTCGATGATCGCTCAGAAGAACCTGAACGCATCGCGCAACAGCCTGACCACTTCGATGGAGCGTCTCTCCTCCGGCATGCGCATCAACAGTGCCAAGGACGATGCCGCCGGTCAGGCCATTGCCAACCGCATGACCGCCCAGATCAAGGGACTGGCCCAGGCGCAGCGCAACGCCAACGACGGCATCTCGATTGCCCAGACCGCCGAAGGTGCGCTGAACCAGATCAACGATAACGTGCAGCGCATCCGTGAGCTGACCGTACAGGCGACCAACGGCACCAACAGCTCGGATGACCTGGCCTCCATCCAGGAAGAGATCAACCAGCGCACCTCCGAGATCGACCGGATCTCCCGCGAGACCAACTTCAACGGCACCAAGGTACTGGCCGGCAACCAGGCCATCTCGATTCAGGTCGGCGCCAATGACGGTGAAACCATCAGCGTCGGGCTGAAGCAGATCAATCAGGACACCCTGAAGATCGACAGCCTGGATGTGACCAAGCTGCCGACTGTTCAGAGTGCCGGTGGTTACACTGATGGCTCTAATACTGCCGCTGCCGATGCAAAATTTGTTGCCAACTCGACAGCCGCAGCGAAGCTGGGGGACAGCTTCAGCATCCTGAAATCCAGTGTTGGTGGTACCCTTTACGCACGTGCCACAGACGGAAAAATTTATACGGCGACTCTGACCGTTGGCGCGGCTGGCACCAGCACTGTAGGTGTCGCCTTGGCTAGTGCTACGGCAGTTACAGCAACCGTTGCCTCCGCCGCCATGCTCACCCCGATGGCTGACATCGACAGCGCCCTCAACCAGATCGACAGCCTGCGCTCCGAGCTGGGTGCGGTGCAGAACCGCT
>CAZFFB010000060.1:0-4275 GCA_964517735.1 uncultured Pseudomonas sp. | reverse complement strand
TCGGTACTGGCCCAGGCCAACCAGATCCCGCAGAACGTGCTGTCGCTGCTGGGCTAAGGCCGGACACACCGGCACTGCCGCGTGATCAACACCAAGGGCGCCTCACCGGCGCCCTTGGTGCATCTGCAGCACGCAGCGCCCGGTCGCCTGTTTCACCACCGCCACCCTAAAGCTCGCCGCGAGCGGGCCGATACCATAAATAGCGCACCGCAGGATGTCCTGCCGTACTGGCACCACACACCCTGCTCACCACTTCAAGCACGTCTGGAGTACTGCATATGTCCGTGATCAACACCAACATCACCTCGATGATCGCTCAGAAGAACCTGAACGCATCGCGCAACAGCCTGACCACGTCCATGGAGCGTCTGTCCTCCGGCATGCGCATCAACAGCGCCAAGGACGATGCCGCCGGCCAGGCCATCGCCAACCGCATGACCGCCCAGATCAAGGGTCTGACTCAGGCGCAGCGCAACGCCAACGATGGCATCTCGATTGCCCAGACCGCCGAGGGCGCGCTGAACCAGATCAACGACAACGTGCAGCGCATCCGTGAGCTGACCGTGCAGGCCGCCAACGGCACCAACAGCGACGACGACCTGGCCTCCATCCAGGAAGAAATCAACCAGCGCCTGACCGAGGTGGACCGCATCTCCCGCGAGACCAATTTCAACGGCACCGCCGTGCTGGCTAAAAATCAGGGCATCGCCATCCAGGTCGGCGCCAACGATGGCGAGGCCATCACCGTCAACCTCAAGCAGATCAACAAGACGTCGCTGGGGCTGGGCACATTCACCGTGGAAGGGCAGCCGAAGCTGGCGGCGGTTGATATTCCGGGGGGTAGTGTTGTCACAGCGGGTAATACGACATACACGATCGCAGCTACCGGCATCACTGGAGCAGCTTCCAGAACGATTGGAACTGGTGATGTCTCTTTCACAGGCAAGGCCACAACCAACACATCACTCTTTGTCGACGATGCTGGTCAATACTACGTCAGCACCAAAGATGCCGAGGGGGTCGTCAGTTACTACACCGCCACCATCGCCGTAACGGCTGGTACTGCAACAGCCACCCCGAAACTGGCCATCACCTCTGCTGGCGATCCGCTGACCAACCTCACCCCGCTGCAGACGCTGGATACGGCCCTCAACCAGATCGACAGCCTGCGCTCCGAGCTGGGTGCGGTGCAGAACCGCTTCATGGATGCCATCACCAACCTGGGCACCAACGAGACCAACCTCTCGGCAGCACGCTCGCGGATCCAGGACGCCGACTACGCCGTCGAGGTGGCCAACATGACCCGGGCGCAGATCCTGCAACAGGCCGGCACCTCGGTACTGGCCCAGGCCAACCAGATCCCGCAGAACGTGCTGTCGCTGCTGGGCTGATCCCCTGAGTACAGGCCTTGCCGCCTGAAGCACACGCCAGACAGGCGCCCCATGCGGGCGCCTGTTTTGTTTCTGCGCCCCGCAGTGCCGCGCCATTGGGCAGCACTGCGCATTCCGTTTTATCCTCTAGCCATGTACGGCATGGCACGCACTCGCGCACGCCGTAGCCTGTCCAGCCTGCCTGTCGGGCAAGCCACCTTCTGTAAAGGCCCCGTATTCATGTCCAGAAAACCACGCGCCCAATCCGGCACTCCCGCGCATGCCGATGCCCACCTCACGCCCGAGCAAGCACGCCGCCTGACTGAAAAACGCCCCCGCGACCCCAGCGCCTGGAAAACCCTTGGCCTGACCCTGCTGCGGGCCGAACAGACCGATGAGGCCCTGCATGCGCTGCTGCAGGCGCAAGAGCTGCGCCCGGGCGATGCAGAAACCCTCAAATGGCTGGGTGAAACCGAGCAAAAACGCGGCAACAGCATAGAGGCTGAGCAATACCTCAAGCAGGCGCTGCAGATTGCTCCGCAAGACCCGGAAGCCCTGGCCATGCATGCACTGATCATGCATGAGACCGGCCGCACCCTCGAGGCGCTGGAAACCGTCGAGCGCGCCCTGGCGATCAAACCGGCATTCAGCTCGGCCACCGCCCTCAGGATCGAGCTGCTGGGCAAGCTGTTCCGCTATGACGAAGCCCTCGCCCTGCAGGACGAACTGCTCAAGCGCGAGCCCAGATCATTCGCCCACTGGAACAACGCCGGCAACCTGCGCCGCGATCTGGGCCGGCTCGATGAAGCCTGTGAGTACTACCGCAAGGGCATGGAACTGCCCCCCTACTCCGAGCTGCCGTTCTGCAACCTGATCACCGCGATGCACTACAACCCCCACTGCAGCCGTGAGGAAATCTTCACCGCGCTGCGGGAGTGGGAACAGCGCTACGCCCCACGCCAGATCCCGCCGCGCCCCGAGCCCGAGAATCGCCAGGCTGATCGCCGTCTGCGTATCGGCATGATCTCCGATGGCTTCCGCCGCCATCCGGTCGGCAACATGATCATTTCCACGCTCGAGAACCTGCCCGGCAAGGATTTCGAATTCTTCATCTACAGCACCAACCGTTATGTCGACGAGCTGACCACCCGCTTCATCAAGCTCGGACACTTCGCCCAGGTCGTCCACGAAACGGACGATGCTCTGGCCCAGCACATCCGTGATGACCGGATCGACATACTGTTCGATCTTTGCGGTCATAATGCCGGCACCCGCTCGCGGGTCATGGCCATGCAGCCGGCGCCGCTGCAGGTCAAATGGGTCGGCGGCCTGATCAACACCACCGGCCTGACCGCCATCGACTACCTGCTCAGCGACCCGATCGAATCCCCTGAAGGCGATGATGCCTTCTACACCGAAAAGCTGATCCGCATGCCGGGCGACTACATCTGCTACGAACCGCCCGTCTATACGCCGGAGGTAGCGGAGCTGCCCGCCCAGCGCAACGGCTATATCACCCTCGGCTGCTTCAACAACCCGACCAAGATCAACCCGGAGCTGCTGGCAGAATGGGCACTGCTGATGCACGAACTGCCCCACTCGCGCCTGTTCCTCAAAGGTACGCAGTACAGCAGCCCGGCACTGTGTGAGCACGTCCGCCAGATCATGGCCTCCCATGGCATTGATGCCGAGCGCCTGATCATCGAAGGCCCCGCCAAGCACCTCGAACTGCTGACCGCCTATAACCGGGTCGATATTGCCCTCGACCCCTGGCCCTACTCCGGTGGTCTGACCACCTGCGAAGCCCTGCTGATGGGCGTGCCCGTGGTCACCCTGCCCGGCCCGACCTTTGCCGGGCGCCACAGTGCCACGCACCTGGTCAATGCCGGCATGCCGGAGCTGGTCGCCGCTGACTGGGCGGAGTACCGGATGCGCGTGCGTGAGCTGGCGCTGGACCTCGACAGCCTGGCGACCATCCGCCGCCACCTGCGGGATATCCTGCTGCAATCACCGGTCTGCAACGCCGAGCAGTTTGCGCGCCACTTCAGCAATGCCATGCGGGCCATCTGGCAGCGTTACTGCGCGGGCAAGGCCCCCGAAGCCCTGCGTCTGGATGAGCAGGGGCAGGCCTGGTTTGCCGATGAATCCGCACCGCTGCCGCTGCAGCGTGCGCCGGAAGAGGTCGACGAAAACGAATTCCGCTTCCAGTTTGATGGCAAGATCATCGCGCTCGAACAGGGCACCCTGCTGAGCGGCAGCCCGAACTTCCGCAATCTGCAAAAGCTCGGCGCGATAGCCACCATCACCTTCGATCCGGCCAGCGCCCTGCAGGCACCCGGCCTGCTGCAGGCCAATGGCGAGCTGCACCACTACCCGCACGCCGCGCTGGGCGATGGCACGGAGGGCACGCTGTATGTCTGCCTTGACCCGGCCATGAGCGCCACCCTCGAACCCCTGCCTGCCGAACAGCAACTGCCCAACCATGTACAGCCCACCCAGCTGCTGACCCGCCTGCCGATCAGCACCCTGCGCCTGGATGATATCGAGGGACTGGACAGCATCGACTGGCTGCTGCTGGACAATATGAATGACAGCCTGACCATACTGGAAAATGGTGAGAAAGCGCTGACCAATACCCTGTTGGTGCAGGTGAGAGTCAACTTTGTACCCACCCACAAGAATCAGCCGGAACTGACCCAAATCAGTCACTGGCTGGCGCGGCATGGGTTCAGTTTTTATCGATTCAGTGGACTGGAGCATTACAGCCACCTGCCGAAGCGGGATGATCTGATCAAGCAACAGGCAACCCAGCTAGTTTATGGGGATGCGGTTTTTATTCCAACTTCACAACGAATCGAAAACCTGAAATCTAGCAACAAGCTAAAGCTAGCGTTCTTGCTGCATA
>CAZFFB010000059.1:0-9182 GCA_964517735.1 uncultured Pseudomonas sp. | reverse complement strand
CCAGCGCCGGCAGCAGCACCTCATTGAGGATGTGGTACTGGCGCGCCACCTGCTCGTGCACCAGCGTGCTGATCTGCTCGAGCGCCTGATGGGGCTGCAGGCCATCGGCACCGGCCAGCTCACGGGCAAAGGCCACCTGCTTCTTCAGCCCGGCGACGCGAATCTCGAAGAACTCATCAAGGTTGCTGGAGAAGATCAGCAGGAACTTCAGCCGCTCCAGCAGCGGGGTGGACTCGTCCAGCGCCTGCTCCAGCACGCGGATATTGAACTGCAGCTGCGACAGCTCGCGGTGGATATACAGGCTGCTGTCATCAAGGCCTGGGACCGGTACAGCGGCCACACTGTCAGCCTCGCTGACCTGTGGTGCAGCAACCGGCTCGCGGGCTGGCGAGGCGGCCGCTGCCCCATCGGGCAGTGCCAGAGGCAGCGCCGGGGGCTCGACGGATGCCGGGCGGCTCTCGGCGGCGCTGGCCGCATCGCCGCCAGGCAGTGTCTGGGTATCGGAATCGGGGGAAACGGAGCGATTCATGGAGTCTTCCTGTCGGCTCAGGACCGCGCCTGCAGCTGCTGGGCGGCTTGCTTGGCGAAATAAGTGAGGATGCCGTCAGCACCGGCACGCTTGAAGGCGACCAAAGACTCGAGGATCACCGCCTCGCTCAGCCAGCCGTTCTGGATCGCCGCCATGTGCATGGCGTACTCACCGCTGACCTGATAGACGAAGGTCGGCGCGCGGAATTCGTTCTTCACCCGGCGCAGGATGTCCAGATAAGGCATGCCCGGCTTGACCATCACCATGTCGGCACCCTCGGCCAGATCCAGCGCCACCTCATGCAGCGCCTCGTCACTGTTGGCCGGATCCATCTGATAGGTGGCCTTGCTGCCCTTGCCCAGATTGCTCGCTGAGCCGACCGCATCACGGAACGGACCGTAATAGGCGCTGGCGTACTTGGCCGAGTAGGCCATGATCCGCACGTTGTGATGGCCGGCGACTTCCAGTGCCTCGCGGATCGCCTGGATGCGCCCGTCCATCATGTCCGAGGGCGCCACCACCTGGGCGCCGGCCTCGGCATGGGACAGCGCCTGGCGGACCAGCGCATCGGTGGTCACATCGTTCAGCACATAACCGTGCTCGTCGATGATCCCGTCCTGGCCATGGGTGGTGAACGGGTCCAGTGCCACGTCGGTGATGATGCCAAGCTCGGGGAAGCGCGCGCGCAGGGCGCGGGTGGCGCGCTGGGCCAGGCCCTCGGGGTTCCAGGCCTCCTCGGCCTGCAGCGACTTCTTCTGCGCCGGGGTCACCGGGAACAGCGCCAGGGCCGGAATGCCCAGCGCCACCAGCGCCTCGGCCTCCTCCAGCAGCAGGTCGATGGACAGCCGCTCGACCCCGGGCATCGAGGCGATCGGCTCGCGGCGCTGCTCGCCCTCCAGCACGAATACCGGCAGGATCAGGTCATCGACACTCAGGCGATGCTCGCGCACCAGGCGGCGGGAGAAGTCGTCGCAGCGGTTGCGGCGCAGGCGGGTGGCGGGGAACAGGCGATTGGCAGGGGTAAAGCTCACGGCGCACTCCAGAGCCCGGAAAAGGGCATGACAGACAGTCTATGAACACATTATGACCAATTTGCGACAGCCGCTGGCGCGACGGGTGCATCCGGGCAGTATGGGTGCCCAGCCTGCCTACCATAATCGTCGCGCCGCGCCTCGGCCAGCCGGGCATGGTCCACAGACGTGCTTGCCGCTAGGATGAGCGTCCCTGCCCCGGTCTGCCCGGGTCCAACTGCGAGGAGAGTCTGCCATGAGCAAGAAAGTCGCCGTGATCCTGTCCGGCTGCGGTGTCTATGATGGCGCCGAAATCCACGAAAGCGTGCTCACCCTGCTGCGCCTGAGCCAGCGCGGTGCCCAGGTGCAATGCTTTGCCCCGGACATGGCCCAGCACCATGTGATCAACCACCTGAGCGGCGCGGAAATGGCCGAGAGCCGCAACGTGCTGGTCGAATCAGCGCGCATCGCCCGTGGCCAGGTGCGCGATGTGCGCGAGCTGCAGGCGGATGATTTCGATGCGCTGATCGTGCCGGGCGGCTTTGGCGCCGCGAAGAATCTCTGCGACTTCGCCATCCAGGGCGCGGCGTGCCATGTGCAGGCCGATGTGCTGGCGGCCGGTCAGGCCTTTGCCGCAGCCGGCAAGCCGATCGGCCTGATCTGCATCGCCCCGGCGCTGGCCCGCGCTTTCTGCGGCGAGGGCGTGTTCTGCACCATCGGCCACGACGCCGACACCGCCGCCGCACTGACCGACATGGGCGCCCAGCATGTCGAGTGCGCGGTGGATGACATCGTCGTCGATCCGGCGCACAAGCTGGTGACCACCCCGGCCTACATGCTGGCGCAGAGCATTGCCGAGGCGGCCTGCGGCATCAACAAGCTGGTCGATCGCGTGCTGGAAATGGCCTGACGGCGCGCAACACCGGCCGGCACGGCCCGCCCTCAGCGCGCCGGTGCCTGCCGGCGTTGCAGGGCGCCCAGCAGGCGATCGAGTGCATTGGCAAACGCCTGCCGGTCCTTCTCGCCATAGGGCGCCTGCCCGCCACCGATCTGTCCTTGCTCGCGCAGGTCGGTGAACAGGTTGCGCACCGCCAGCCGCTCGCCCATGTTGCGCTCATCGAACTCGCGCCCGCGCGGATCCAGCGCCGCCACTCCCTTCTTCACCAGGCGGTCGGCCAGCGGCACATCCGAGCAGATCACCAGATCACCGGGCTCGGCGTGCTCGACCAGATGATCATCCGCCGCATCCGGGCCGCTTGGCACCACGATCAGCCGCACACAGGCGAAGGCGGGCCGCGCCACCGGCTGGCCGGCCACCAGCACCACCTCGAAGCTGCGCTTGAGCGCAAACTTCACCACCAGATCCCGCGCGGCCCGTGGGCAGGCGTCGGCATCGATCCACACACGCATGCTCATGCGCTCCCTTCGGTCCGTACAGCCGCCCATGGTAGGCGAACGGCCGCGCCGCTCCCAGCGCGGCGCGCCGACGGTTGCCTTCGCCGCACGCGCGGCCAAGACTGCAAGACACGAGCCCGGCGGCCAGCACCGCCCCTGCAACGGAGCATTGCCATGACCTTCTGGAACACCCTCGACGAGCCGGCCGAGGTACTGATCTGCGGCGCCAGCCGCGGCATCGGCCTGGCGCTGTGCCAGCAACTGCTGGCGCGCCCCGATGTGGCGCGGGTCTGGGCGCTGTCGCGCAGCGCCAGCGGCAGCCCGGGACTGGCGGCGCTCGCCGCCGGCCACGGCGCGCGCCTGCAGCAGCGCAGCCTGGACGCCCGCGACGAGAGCGCGCTGGCCGCCCTGGCCGGCGAGCTGCGCAGCCAGACGCCGCGCCTGCACCTGGCGATCAGCACCCTGGGGATTCTCCAGCAGGACGCCGCGCTGGCCGAGAAGAGCCTCGCCCAGCTCAGCCTGGCGAGCCTGCAGGCCAGCTTCCAGACCAACGCCTTCGCCCCGGTGCTACTGCTCAAGCACCTGCTGCCGCTGCTGCGCGGCCGCCACCCGTGCTGCTTCGCCGCCCTCTCGGCGCGGGTCGGCTCGATCGGCGACAACCGGCTCGGCGGCTGGTACAGCTACCGCGCCAGCAAGGCCGCGCTCAACCAGCTGCTGCACACCGCCGCCATCGAACTGGCGCGCCTCAACCCGCAAGCGCGGGTCCTGCTGCTGCACCCGGGCACCACCGACACCGCGCTGTCGAAACCCTTCCAGGCCGGCGTGCCGGCCGGGCGGCTGTTCACCCCCGGCCTGGCCGCCAGCCACCTGCTCGAGGTCATCGACCGCCGCACACCGGCCGACAGCGGCAGCTTCCGCGACTGGAACGACCAGGCTGTGCCCTGGTAGACCAACGGCGGCGGTGACCGATACAACGCTTTCCTGATAAAGTTCCCGCCACCTCCTCGATGCTTACACGGCATCGAGTCCCGGGATGCGGGAATCAGCACGGATGCCACAAGCGAAATGCCCTGGGGTCGCCCTTTACCCGAACGCCCGGTTCGTCCGGGGGATCCCCACTTTTCGCAAAGGTTCGCCATGGCATCCCGCGCCCTCCTCACGCTGGCACTCTGTGCCACCCTGCCGCTGGCCGGCTGCTCCGCTTTCCGCAGCTACGACAGCGAACTCACCGCCACCAGCCAGCACCTGGCCACCGGCAACGTCGGCGAAGCCCTGACGCTGCTGGAGAAGAACAACAAGGCCGAAGACAAGGACCTGCTCTACTACCTGGAGAAGGGCGAACTGCTGCGCGCCAGCGGCGATCTGGCCGGCAGCCGCGAGGCCTGGCGGGCGGCCGACCGCCAGGTGTTCGAATGGGAGGAGTCGGTGAAGGCCGACCCGGGCAAGTACCTGAGCGAGTTCGGCAGCTACCTGGTCAACGACAAGGTGCGCCGCTACGAGGGCTACGACTACGAGAAGGTCATGCTGACCACCCAGCTGGCCCTCAACCACCTGGTCGAGAACGACTTCGATGCCGCGCGCACCGAGATCAAGAAGACCCACGAGCGCGAGGCGGTGATCGCCGAACTGCGCGACCAGGAATACCTCAAGCGCGAGGAGGAAGCCGAGAAGAAAGGCATCACCGCGCCCCTCAAGGACCTGCAGGGCTACCCGCTGGAAACCCTCGACGCCCCCGAGGTGGTCGGCCTGAAGAACAGCTACCAGAGCGCCTTCAGCCACTACCTGTCCGGCTTCGTCTACGAGGCGCTGGGCGAGAAGGGCCTGGCCGCGCCGGGCTACCGCAAGGCCGCCGAGCTGCGCCCCAATACCCCGCTGCTGGAAGCGGCGCTGAGCGATCTCGACCAGCCGCGCAACGGCGAGGACAGCGACGTGCTGGTGGTGGTGCAGAGCGGCCTGGCGCCGGCACGCGATTCGGTACGCATCCCCCTGCCGATCCCCACCAGCAACGGCCTGATCATCACCCCGCTGTCCTTCCCGGTGATCAAGCCCGACGCCTCCACGCCCAAGCCGGCCAGCCTGACCGTCGACGGCAAGAGCCTGGCGCTGACCGAGCTGAACAGCACTGACGCCATGTCGCGCCGCGCCCTGCGCGACGACATGCCGGGCATCATCCTGCGCACCAGTGTGCGGGCGATCACCCGCAGCGTCGCACAGAAGCAGCTCAACGACGTCAACCCGCTGGCCGGCCTGGCCGTCGGCATCGCCTCGGCGATCACCGAGGGCGCCGACGAGCGCACCTGGCGCACCCTGCCCGACAGCACCCGGGTCGCCCGCCTGCGCCTGAGCAAGGGCGAGCACCAGCTGGAGCTGGCCGGTCAGCCGGTACGCATCCGGGTCGAGCACGACTACCAGGTCGTCACCCTGCGCAGCATCGGCAGCCAGCTGTTCGTCGCCGGCAACGCCCGCAAACCCGCCGGCAGCTCGCTGCAGGCCAGCGCCACCCCCCGTTAAGGAGTCCCTCCATGCGTTATCCCCTGATCGCCGCTATCGGCCTGGCCCTGCTGGCCGGCTGCGCCACCCCGCCGCCGGCGCCGGGCAGCGCCGCCAGCAAGGTGGTCTCGCTCGGCAGCATGAAGCACATCGAAGTGGGCGCCATGCGCGTGGCCCGCGAGAACGGCTTTCTCACCGTCAAGGCCGAGCTGAGCAACACCAGCCACAAGAACAAGTCGATGTACTACCGCTTCGCCTGGCTGGGCAGCGACGGCTTCCCGGTGGCCGGCGAGGAAGGCTGGAAGAGCCTGACCCTGTACGGCACCCAGACCAGCGTACTGTCGGCCATCGCCCCGGTGCCGCAGGCCACCGACTTCCGCCTGGAAGTCCAGACCCCGGAAAACTCCGTCAACCTGTTCCGCTGATCCAAGAGAGACCCCGACATGCCGTTTGCACGCTTTTCCCTCGTCGCCGCCTTCGCCCTGCTGGCCAGCGGTTGCGCTTCCACCTCCTCCCCCGTCCTCGGCGGCGGCAACATCGGCTACGGCGACAGCAAGGCCGTCGAGCTGGTGACCAACGAGTTCGGCTCCACCGACCTGCAGATGATCGCCGAGTCGATGACCCGCTCGCTGGCCCAGTCCGGCACCCTGCAGGGCCGTCCGGTGGTGCAGGTCTACGACGTGAAGAACAAGACCAGCGAGTACATCGACACCCGCGAGATCACCACCTCGATCAAGACCCAGCTGATGAAGTCCGGCGTGGCGCGCTTCGCCAGCGACAACACCGACATGCAGAGCCAGGTCGACCAGCTCAAGCTGCAGAACCAGAGCGGCCTGTACAAAAGCTCCACCGTCGCCCGCACCGGCAACATGGTCGCCGCCAAGTACCGCCTGGAAGGCTCGATCAGCTCCATCGTCAAGCGCAGCAGCGACTACAAGGACGTGTTCTACAAGTTCAGCCTGCAGCTGGTCGACGTCGAGAGCGGCCTGGCCGAATGGATGGACGAGAAGGAAATCCGCAAGACCACGGAGCGCTGACATGCGAGCACTGATCGCCCTTCTCGCCCTGGGCCTGAGCCTGGCCTGCCAGGCCGCGTCCAAGGTGGCGGTGACCGACCTGGCCTACGAGGAGCGGGTGCGCGAGTACATCCGCATGGTCAGCGCGCACAGCCAGATGCACGTCAACCAGATGTCGGCCAGCGCCGCGTCCAGCTACCAGGAAGTCGAGAGCACCTACAGCTACATCGAGCGCGGCGAGCTGCGCAAGTTCAGCGGCGACATCAAGGGCGAGATCATCAAGTCCGGGATGTTCCAGCTGATCCAGGGCCGCCCTTACACCGCCGAGGACGGCGAGGGCCTCTACGACGTGATCCGGCGCATCCGCGACGGCCAGTTCAAGGGCGCCGACTACGTGCTGTTCGGCACCCTGTCGGACCTCGACTTCCGCCAGGATCTCAACGACATCGCCAACACCGACAGCTACTCCAAGGTGCTCGGCCTGACCCTGGTGGCGGACTTCAGCCTGATCGACACGCGCACCTTCGAGGTCACCTCGGCGTTCACCGCGATGGGCGAGGCGCAGGACGTCAAGCTGGTCAACGGCAACGACATCCGCGTCACCCCCAACCGCGGGCGGGTGGTGCGCGAGGTGTCGCGGGCGCTCGGCGAGGACGTCACCCGCCAGCTGCGCGAGCAGCTGCTCGGCGTCGGCGAGGGCTACGGCGGCGCGCCGGCGGGCAACCACCTGCCGCCGGACGAGGCGCCGGTGATCCTGCGCTGAAGCCGGCTCACCCCGCCACGCCATACGCCAAGGGCGACCCTCCGGGGTCGCCCTTGGCGTTTCAGGCCGGCGCGCGGCGCAGGGTCGCCAGCAGCGCCGCGGCGGCGAGGAACAACGCGGCGAAGCTGCGGTTGAGCAGACGCTGCTGGCGCGGCGTGCGCAGCAGGCACAGCACCCGCGCGGCCAGTCCGGTGTAGCCGGCCATGACCACCAGGTCGACCGCCACCATGGTCGCCGCCATGGTCAGGTACTGGGCAAGCAGCGGGCGGGTCGGATCGAGGAACTGCGGCAGCACGGCGAGGATGAACACGATCGCCTTGGGATTGCTGGCGTTGACCAGGAAGCCGCGCAGCAGCAGGGTCAGCGGCCGGCCGAGGGGCCGCCGGGCATCGGCCTCGGACAGCGCCGCGACGGGCGCCCGCCACTGCTTCCAGCCCAGCCAGGCCAGATAGGCGACGCCGCACCACTTGAGCGCCGCGAAGGCGCTTTCCGAGGTGGCCAGCAGCGCGCCGAGACCGGCGGCGACCACCGCGATCTGCAGCAGCAGCGCCAGTTGCAGGCCGACGGCGTTCCAGTAGCCGCGGCGGAAGCCGTAGTTGAGGCCGCAGGCCATCGAGGCCACGGCGCCCGCGCCGGGCGACAGGCTGATCACCCAGCAGGCGGCGAAGAAGGCGATCCAGGTATCCGGACTCATGGGAACAGTTCTCCGTAGGGCAGAAGCGCCGCCGGCCCATGACGGGCCGGCGCGTTGGAACGAGTCGCTGGCCGGCCCACGGGCCGGCCGGGAACGGCCTCAGTCCGGCAGGTCCTTGTGCAGCTTGACCGGCTCGTTGAGCTTGCGCTTGAACGCGGTGCGCATGCGGATGTTGATCGCCTCCACCGCCAGCGAGAAGGCCATGGCGAAGTAGACGTAACCCTTGGGCACATGCACATCGAAGGCCTCGGCGATCAGCAGGGTGCCGACCACGATGAGGAACGACAGGGCGAGGATCTTCAGCGACGGGTGCTTCTCGATGAAGTCGCTGATGGTGCCGGCGGAGAGCATCATCACCAGCACGGCGATGACGATCGCCGCGACCATCACCGGCACGTCCTGCACCAGGCCGACGGCGGTGATCACCGAGTCCAGCGAGAAGACGATGTCGATCACCGCGATCTGCAGGATGATGCCGACGAAGCCGGCCTTGGCCGCGCCGCCCGGGGTGTTCTCCTCGGCCTCGCCTTCCAGGCTGTGCCAGATTTCCATGGTGCTCTTGAACAGCAGGAACAGGCCGCCGAAGAACAGGATCAGGTCGCGCCCGGAGACGCCCTGCTCGAACACGGTGAACAGGTCGGCGGTCAAGCGCATCACCCAGGCGATGGACAGCAGCAGCAGGATCCGCGTGCCCATCGCCAGGGCCAGGCCGAAGAAACGCGCCCTGGGCTGCTGTTCCTTGGGCAGGCGGCTGACCAGGATCGAGATGAAGATGATGTTGTCGATGCCGAGGACGATTTCCAGGGCGGTCAACGTGAGGAAAGCAACCCAGATTTCCGGGTTAGAAAGCCATTCCATGATGGATCAGGTCTCGTGGGGGGGAAGGGATGGCTGGAGCTCGGTCCCGCGCCAGCGGCGCACGACCTTCTGGAAGAACAGGCTGTTGGGGATCTGCAGCAGGGCGCCGGTGCCGGTGTCGCTCTCCTCTTCAAGGGTGGTGTACAGCAGGTTGATGGCGATCACCCGGCCCTTGGCGCCGGGCTTGTCGGCGGCCTCCAGCACCTCGACCCGATCGCCAAGGCGAAACGGCCCGATGGTGAAGATCAGCACCGCGCAGAACAGGTTGGACAGCACGCTCCACACCGCGAAAAAAGCCACCGCAGCGACCGCGACGAAGCCGGAGAAGGCTGCCCACAGCACCCCGGCCGACACGCCAAGGTGCTCCAGCGCCAGCATCAGCGCGCTGCCCATGATCAGCCAGCGCAGCGCGCCGCGCAGCGGCAGC
>CAZFFB010000058.1:0-9268 GCA_964517735.1 uncultured Pseudomonas sp. | reverse complement strand
GTGGTCGTGGTCGTGGTCGTGGTCGTGGTCGTGGTCGTGGTCGTGGTCGTGGTCGGACATGCTGCCTGACTCCTTTGAAGTCCCTGACCGGTCTGCGCGGCGCCACGGGTGCCGCGCAGGTGCCGTCCTGCCAGATACCCATGCGGCCATGCCCGGCGCTGCGGACCGCATGAGGTTTGTGGTAGATGTCATCGAAACATGACGCCGCTCGCGCCGGTACCTGGCACGGGAGCGTACGCAAAATAATAAGAGTGACAGGGATTTTCCATGAAAAACGGGCTTTTCAGCGCGGATCGGGTGGTATTCATTGCCGGCGTGGTGGCAGCGATGCATATCGGCAAGCTGCCGCCGGCACTGCCGGTCCTGCAGCAGGCACTGGGCATCGGGCTGGTCGAGGCGGGGTTTCTGCTGTCGATGGTGCAGCTGGCCGGCATGAGCATCGGCCTGCTGATCGGCCTTATGGCCGACAACCTGGGCATGCGCCGCAGCCTGCTCGGCGGGCTGGTGCTGCTGGCGGCGGCCAGTGTACTGGGGGCACTGGCGCGCGAGGCGTCGGCACTGCTCTGGCTGCGGGTGCTGGAGGGTTGTGGTTTTCTGCTGGTGGCACTGCCGGCACCGGGACTGATCCGCCGTCTGGTACCTGCTGAGCTGCTCAGTCGTCGGCTGGGGCTGTGGGGCTGCTACATGGGCAGCGGCATGGCGCTGGCGCTGCTGGCCGGCCCCTGGGTGATGATGGTGCTGGGATGGCAGGGCTGGTGGTGGTCGCTGGCACTGCTGTCACTGGCGATGGCCGCCTGGGCTTGGCGAGCGATCCCGCCGGATCCACCGCTGGCCCGCACAAGCGATGCTGCCACCGCCCTCAGCGAATGGCTGCAGCGTCTGCGACTGACCCTGGGAGCCCGCGGCCCCTGGCTGGTGGCGCTGATCTTTGCGGCCTATTCCAGCCAGTGGCTGACGGTGATCGGCTTTCTGCCCTCGATCTATGCTCAGGCCGGTGTAACGGCCTTGAGTGCCGGGATGCTGACCGCGCTGGCGTCGGCCGCCAATGTGTTCGGCAATCTGGCTTCCGGGCACTTGCTGCATCGCGGGCTGCCGGCCCACGCCCTGCTGGTGGGGGGCTTTGTGTGCATGGTTCTGGGTACCTTCGGTATCTTTGCCGAACTGGGGGCGGATCTGCCGCTGCTGCGTTATCTGGCGGTGCTGCTGTTCTCGGCGATCGGCGGACTGATTCCCGGCACGCTGTTCGCCCAGGCGGTGCAGGTGGCGCCCAGTGAGCGCACCATTGCCACCACGGTGGGCTGGATGCAGCAGTGGTCGGCGCTTGGCCAGTTCGCCGCGCCGCCGCTGGCGGCCTGGCTGGCAGCCTGGCTGGGCGGCTGGCAGTTCACCTGGCTGCTGACCGGTGCGGTGGCCCTGCTGGGACTGCTGCTGGCGCTGCAGCTGGCGGCACCGCGTCCGCCGAACCTGCAGCGCATCTGAGCCCCGTGCTGCGGATGCGTCCAGGGCCCCTCCCCTCTCCCGGCAGGCACTGTGGCCTGCCCTGTTTCTGCAAGGAGTCTGCGATGTCTACCTCGTCTTCCTATCTGCCGCCCAGGGTCTGGCACTGGGATGCCCCGTCGGGCGGTACCTTCGCCAGCATCAACCGTCCCACCGCTGGCGCCCGGCATGAGCAGGCACTGCCGGTCGGCGTGCATCCGCTGCAGCTGTATTCACTGGGCACCCCCAATGGCGTCAAGGTCACCTTGCTGCTCGAGGAGCTGCTGGCGCGCGGTCATGCCGGGGCCGAGTACGATGCCTGGCTGATCCGCATCGGCGAGGGCGAGCAGTTTTCCAGCGGTTTTGTCGACATCAACCCCAACTCGAAGATTCCGGCGCTGGTTGACCACAGCCTCGACCCGCCGCTGCGGGTCTTTGAGTCCGGATCGATCCTGCTGTATCTGGCAGAAAAGTTCGGCGAATTCCTGCCAGATGCTGTGCATGAACGTACAGAGGTCCTGAACTGGCTGTTCTGGCAGATGGGCTCGGCGCCATTTGTTGGCGGCGGCTTCGGGCATTTCTATGTCTACGCTCCCGACAAGCTGGAATACCCGATCAACCGCTATGCCATGGAAACCAAGCGCCAGCTGGACGTCCTGAACCGCCAGCTGGGCGTGCATCCTTACGTCGCCGGCGCGCAGTACAGCATTGCCGACATGGCGATCTGGCCGTGGTATGGGCTGCTGGTGCTGGGCGAGCTGTATGGCGCGGCAGAGTTCCTGGCGGTGCATGAGTACCCCCACGTGCAACGCTGGGCCGCCGAGATTGCCGCACGGCCGGCAGCGCAGCGGGCCCGCAAGGTCAACCGGGCCTGGGGTGATCCGGCCGGCCAGGTGGCCGAGCGCCACAGCAGTGCCGATCTCGACTAGCGCGGTGCATGCGCCACAGGCGCTTTAGTGCGGGGGGGCGGGGCAGGTTCTGCTCAGGCCATAACGTTCCTGCCGGATCGTGACGTTCTCATTTTTGCCAACCACATCACACATGGTGACTCGCTCGTCGGATGTCAAAAACATGCCGCCAGAATTTGGTAGACTGCGTCACAACTTTGCATGACAAGGGTCACGAATGGCTGGTCGGCCCGGTAAAGCCGGGCACTTTCCAGCGTACTTTGCGTCTGTGTCTGTCGTTTTCCTTACCACCTGCCGCGTGGCGGCCCGAAAAGGAACTTTCCATGAAACACATCACCCGCTCCGTACTGGTCAAGAGCCTGATGGCTGCTGCCATTTCCACCGTGGCCCTGCAGAGTCAGGCCGAGGAAGGTATTCAGGTCAGCCTGAACCCCGAGCTGGCCAGCGTCACCGCGACCTCGATCATGACCCCGATTGCCCAGCCAGCACTGGATCTGGCCCTGAGCAGCGACGTGAGCCTGAACGCCAGCCTGCAGACCGGTGCCAATGGCGACCTGTCACTGGTGACCGGTCTGCTGAACGGTGAGTCCGTCGGTGCCATCACCAACGTGCAGGGCACCGTGGACACCCTGGTCGATAACACGGCCCTGCAGCTGCTGGGTGGCAATGACGGCCTGGTCAATGGTCTGATCAACCCGACTGCAGGCGCGCTGGCTCCGGTCACAGGTCTGGTACAGGATCTGACCGCCACTGGCGGTGCACTGGCTCCGGTCGGCGCCGTGGTGGATGGTCTGGTCGGTGAGCAGGGTGCCCTGACTCCGGTCGTTGCCACCGTCAATGGTCTGCTGGTCACCCTGACCAGCGAAAACGGCCTGCTGGCCCCGGTGACCGGCCTGACCGGTGGTGAAGGTGGCCTGCTGGGCGGCCTGACTGGTGGTGAAGGCGGCCTGCTGGCTCCGGTGACCAACCTGGTCGGCGGTGTAACTGGCGGCGATGCTGGCCTGCTGGGCGGCGCTGAAGGCGGCCTGCTGGCTCCGGTGACCAACCTGGTCAGTGGTGTGACTGGCGGCGAAGGTGGTCTGCTGGGTGGCAGCGAAGGTGGCCTGCTGGCTCCGGTGACCAACCTGGTCGGCGGTGTGACCGGTGGCGATGCTGGTCTGCTGGGCGGCACCGAAGGTGGCCTGCTGGCTCCGGTGACCAATCTGGTCGGCGGTCTGAGCGGTGGCAATACTGGTCTGCTGGGTGGCACTGCCAGCGAAACCGGCACCATCACCGACGTGCAAGGCACTGTAACCAATCTGCTGGGTGACTCTGCGCTCGCACCGGTTGGTGTTGTGGTCAATGACCTGATCGATCCGAGCACTGGTGCGCTGGCTCCGGTGACGGGCCTGGTGGAAAACCTGACCTCCAATGACGGTGCCTTGGCACCGGTCGGCGGTCTGGTCAATGGCCTGGTCGGCGAGCAGGGTGCCCTGACCCCGGTGGTTGGCACTGTGGGTGATCTGCTCGGTGGTCTGACTGGCGGCCTGACTGGCGGCCTGCTGGGTGGCAACACCGTTACCGCCGGTGGCAGCGTCGATGTGGCTGGTACCGAAGTCAGCGCCAATACCTCGACCGAAAGCAATGGTGGTCTGCTGGGCGGCCTGCTGGGCGGTCTGAGCGGCAACCGCTGATCCTTGCGTCCACCCGGGTTGCCTGGCAACCCGGTGGCATGCCAAGAAAAAAGGCGCATCCATGGATGCGCCTTTTTCATGCCCGAAGGCCGACTCAGTCGGCCTTTTTCAATTTCGGGTTGGGGAAGAACTGCACCGCCTGAGCCTTCGGCTGCGCAGCCTTGGGCTTCTGGGCGTTGACCCGGGTCGGCAGTTCCTTGGGCACCGAGTTGCCGCGGGCATCCAGCGTGTCGGCGTAACCGCAGCTGACGCACTGGCGGTTAGGCGTGCCCTCCTCGTCCCACATCTGGATAGTGTCCATGCCTTCACAGGCCGGACAGACCGCCCCGGCGATGAAGCGACGAATCGGCTTGTTGAGCAGGATTTGCTCGGTCATGCGGCCATCTCCTCGGTCAGACCACTGTGGCGCAGCAGCGCATCGATGGAAGGTTCGCGGCCACGGAAGTCCACGAACAGTTGCATCGCATCCTGCGATCCGCCCCGAGCCAATACAGCCTCACGGAAGGCCATGCCGGTGGCGGGATTGAGGATTCCTTCCTCCTCGAAGCGGGCAAAGGCATCGGCAGACAGCACTTCCGCCCACTTGTAGCTGTAATAGCCTGCCGCATAACCGCCGGCGAAGATATGGGAGAAGCTGTTGGCAAAGCGGTTCCAGACCGGCGGCTGGAACACCGCCACCTCATCGCGAATCGCCTGCAGCACATCCAGCACATTGCGCCCATCGCCGTGGCTGGTGTGCAGCTCGAAGTCGAACAGCGAGAACTCCAGCTGGCGCAGCATCATCAGTCCGGACTGGAAGTTCTTCGCCGCCAGCATCCGCTCCAGCATGGGCGCCGGCAGCGGCTCGCCGGTCTCGAAGTACCCGGAGATCAGCGCCAGCCCCTCAGCCTCCCAGCACCAGTTCTCCATGAACTGGCTGGGCAGTTCTACCGCATCCCAGGCCACGCCATTGATGCCGGAAACCCCGGCGTACTCGATGCGGGTCAGCAGATGGTGCAGACCATGGCCGAATTCATGGAACAGCGTGGTCACTTCATCATGGGTCAGCAGCGCCGGCTTGCCAGGCTCTGCCGGGGTGAAATTGCAGACCAGGTTGGCCACCGGGCTGATCCGCTCGCCCGCGGCGGTGCGCCAGCTGTCGCGGGCGCCGTCCATCCAGGCGCCACCGCGCTTGTTGGCACGGGCGTAGAGGTCGAAGAAGAAGCGCCCGACCTGCTGGCCGTTTTCGCGGATCTCGAACAGGCGCACATCCGGGTGCCAGGTGTCGAAGTCGTGCAGCTCGTGGATCTGCACGCCGAACAGGCGCTCGACGATGGCGAACAGCCCGCTGAGCACCTTGTCGATCGGGAACCAGGCCCGCACCTGCTCCTGGGAAATCTCGTAGCGCTGGTGGCGCAGCTTCTCGCTGAAGTAGCCGACATCCCAGCTGGCCAGATCGCTGACGCCCTGCTCGGCGGCAAAGGCGCGCAGCTCGGCCAGGTCACGCCGGGCATGCGGCTGGCTGCGTACGGCCAGATCCCGCAGGAAGCCCAGCACCTGCTCGCTCGATTCGGCCATCTTGGTGGCCAGCGACAGTGCGGCATAGTGCGGATAGCCCAGCAGGTGGGCCAGCTCCTGGCGCAGGTCGAGGATCTCGGTCATCAGCGGGCCGTTATCGAACTGTCCGGCAGTGGGCCCGCGCTCGGAGGCCCGCGTGGCGTAGGCGGTGTAGACCTCCTCGCGCAGCGCCCGGTCGTCGGCATAGGTCATTACTGCGTAGTAGCTGGGGAACTCCAGCGTCACCAGCCAGCCATCGAGCCCCTTGGCCTGCGCGGCCTGGCGCATCTGGGCACGGGCCGAGTCGGGTAGACCCGCCAGCTGCGCCTCGTCATGGATCGGCCGGGTCCAGGCCTGGGTGGCGTCGAGCAGCTGGTTGGCGAAGGCGCTGGACAGCTCGGAGAGACGCATCTGGATCGCGCCATAGCGCTGCTGCTGCTCGGCCGGAAGATCGATGCCGGAGAGGTGGAAGTCCCGCAGCGCATGGCTCACCAGGGTCTTTTGCGCCACGTCAAAGCCGGCCGCCGCCGGGCTGGCCGCCAGGGCCTTGTAGGCATCACACAGGGCGCGGTTCTGGCCCAGTTCGGTCCAGTACTGCGACAGCTGGGGCAGGCAGGCCTCATAGGCGGCGCGCAGCTCGGGGCTGTTGCACACCGCGTTGAGGTGGCTGACCGGGCTCCAGGCCCGGGACAGGCGCGCGTTCAGCTCATCGAGCGCCAGCACCAGACCCTTCCAGTCCGGCGCCTCGCCCTGAGTCTTGAGGATGCGGGCAATTTCTGCCCGGTTATCGGCCAGGATCTGCCCGATAGCCGGCTCGACATGCTCGGCACGGATCGCCGAATAGGGCGGCAGATCAAAGTCTTGCAGCAGGGGGTTGGTGGCAGTCACAGCAGCAATCCTTGGTCGGAAAATCACCCGGCCATGTTAATGACAAATGCCGGGCCGCGCAGCCTGGGTGAGGGCTATGGGGCTGATTGAGGACGATGTATGGTCGCCATGCCTGCACCGCACGTGGTAAGTAGAGTCCCCTGACCACCCCCAAGGAGCCTTTTCATGTCCATCCGTACCTATCAGGGCCACACCCCGCTACTCGGCGCGCGGGTCTTTGTCGATGCCAGCGCCGTGGTGATCGGCGATGTCGAACTGGGCGATGACTGCTCGGTCTGGCCGCTGGCGGTCATCCGCGGCGACATGCACTGCATCCGCATCGGTGCGCGCACCAGCATCCAGGACGGCAGCGTGCTGCACATCACCCACGCCGGGCCGTTCAATCCGGCTGGCTATCCGCTGGAGATCGGCGAGGATGTCACCGTTGGCCACAATGTGACCCTGCATGGCTGCCGGATCGGCAACCGCGTGCTGGTCGGCATGGGCTCGATCATCATGGATGGCGTGGTGGTCGAGGACGAGGTGGTGATCGGTGCCGGCAGTCTGGTACCGCCGGGCAAGGTGCTTGAAAGCGGCTTCCTGTACGTCGGCAGCCCAGTGAAAAAGGCGCGCCCGCTGAACGACAAGGAGCGTGCCTTCTTCAGCTACAGCGCCGCCAACTACGTCAAGCTCAAGGACCTGCACCTGGTCGAGGGCTACATGGCGGAGTGAAGGCTGCCGGGCGCAGCGGTTTCAGCGGTTCACATCCACCACCACCCGCCCGCGCACGCGCCCGGCAAGCAGTTCGCCGGCCGTGGCGATGACCTCCTCCAGGCCGATGGTGCGGGTGATCGGCGCCAGCAGGTCCTTGTCCAGATCACGGGCCAGACGGCGCCAGGCCTCAAGACGGTCGGCGCGCGGGCGCATCACGCTGTCGATGCCCGCCAGCGTCACGCCGCGCAGGATGAAGGGCGCAACGGTCGCCGGGAAGTCCATGCCCTGAGCCAGCCCGCAGGCCGCTACGCAGCCGCCGTAGCGGGTACTGGCGCAGACGTTGGCCAGGGTGTGACTGCCCAGCGAGTCGATCGCCCCGGCCCAGCGCTCGCGGCCCAGCGGACGCCCAGGCTCAGACAGGCTGCTGCGCTCGATGATCTCGGCGGCGCCAAGGCGCTTGAGATAATCGGCCTCCTCAAGGCGGCCGGTAGAGGCCGCTACCTGATAGCCCAGTTTCGCCAGCAGGGCGACGGCGAAGCTGCCGACCCCGCCGTTGGCGCCGGTGACCAGCACCTCGCCCTTGTCGGGCGTCACGCCGTTACGCTCCAGCGCCAGCACCGAGAGCATCGCCGTGTAGCCGGCGGTGCCCACCGCCATCGCCTCGGCAGCGCTGAAACCGGCGGGCAGCGGGATCAGCCAGTCACCCTTGAGGCGCGCCTGCTGGGCCAGGCCGCCCCAGTGGCTTTCGCCGACGCCCCAGCCGTTGAGCAGCACCGCATCGCCCGCCTGGTAGTCCGGGTGGCTGCTCTCCTCCACCACGCCGGCCAGGTCGATGCCCGGCACCATGGGGAACTGGCGCACCACCGGGCCCTTGCCGGTGATGGCCAGGGCGTCCTTGTAGTTGAGGGTGCTGTGACTGATGCGCACGCGCACGTCGCCCTCCGGCAGGCGCGCGGCGTCGAGGGTCTGCAGGCTGGCGTGGTAGCCGGCGTCGTTCTTGTCGATCAGGATGGCGCGGAACATGGATGCTCTCTCTTGTTATGGGATGGCCCAGTGTGCCGTCAGTCGTGGGCTTTTGCCTGGAATTTCTCCGGGCGCAGCACCTCGACCTCGGCTAGGTAGCATATCATCGCGAAATTGGCGTAGTATCGCGCCTGCAGGTGGCCGGCGATGCGCTCGGCCAGCGCACGCTCGCAGAGGATCTCGGCGCGGATGTTGCCCTCGGTATCCCAGGCGGCGCGGCGCAGGCCATGGGAGCCGCGCCCGCGTGCATCGGACAGGGTCCAGCCGGGCGCGCCGAGCTGTTCGAGGTCGGCGACCAGTTTCTTCTCCAGCGCCGCTTCGCAGATCACGGTGAGCAGGGTGGTGTGGGCCATGTCAGAGTCCCCAGGCAATCAGTTGCTCGGCCAGCGCCAGGTACAGCGGAATGCCGATCAGGATATTGAAGGGGAAGGTAATCCCCAGTGAGGCGGTCAAGGATAGCGACGGGTTGGCCTCCGGCAATGCCAGGCGCATGGCGGCCGGCACGGCGATGTAGGAGGCCGAGGCGGCCAGGGTGGCGAGCATCGCCGTGCCGCCCAGCGACAGGCCCATCAGCCGCGCCAGCAATGCGCCGATCAGCGCGCCGAGCAGCGGCATGCACAAGGCGAAGGCGGCCAGGCGCACGCCGTACTGGCGCAGCGAGCCGAGCTGGCCGGAGGCGATCAGGCCCATCTCCAGGAGAAAGAACGCCAGCACCGGCTTGAACATCCCGGTGTACAGCGGCTCCAGTGGCTTGATCGCTTCCTTGCCGGCCAGCGCGCCGATCAGCAGGCCGCCGAGCAGCAGCATGATGCTCTTGCCAAGGAAGATCTCGCGGCCCAGTGCCTTCCAATGGGTATCACGGGAGATGCCCTTGGCCAGCAGGATGCCGACCAGAATCGCCGGGATCTCGAGGATCGCCACGAACAATGGCATGTAGCTCTCGAAGAAGATCTCCCGCGAGGCGAGATAGGCCACCACCACAGCGAAGGTGCCGGCGCTCACCGAACCATAGTGCGCGGCGACGCTGGCGGCATTGATGCGGTCAAAGCGCAGCGTGCGCAGCAAGGCGAA
>CAZFFB010000057.1:0-9347 GCA_964517735.1 uncultured Pseudomonas sp. | reverse complement strand
GAGCAGTTGGCTTTTAACCAATTGGTCGTAGGTTCGACCCCTACACGACCCACCATATACGCCTCTCAAGTCGAGGCCAAGAAAGCCCGGATCATCTTGAATGATCCGGGCTTTTTTTCGTATGTATGCGAAGCGCTCTTCAGGTATTCAAACCCGTCGGCGTACCGTGACGTCTGGCGCCACGGTACGCCTGGGTGTGGTCAGTGCAGCTTGAGGCGCGGCTCGGTACTGCGCCCAAGCCGATTGCCAAGCATCAGCATCAGCGTACGCAATTTGCCGTACAAGGCCATCTGGTGCAGCCGGTAGAGCGAGACATAGAACCAGCGGGCCAGGCGTCCTTCCAGCATCACGCTGCCGGTGAGGTTGCCCATCAGGTTGCCGACGGCGCTGAATGCCGACAGGGAAATCAGCGAGCCATAATCCCGATAGGTGTATTCCAGCAAGGGTTTGCCTTCCAGGCGCCGCTGCAGGCTGCGGGCCAGCAGGGCGGCCTGCTGATGGGCCGCCTGGGCGCGCGGTGGTACCAGCTTGCCGTCGCTCATCGTGCAGGCCGCGCAATCGCCGAACGCAAAGATATCGGCATCCCTTGAGGTCTGCAGCGTAGGCAGCACCACCAGCTGCTGGATGCGGTTGCTCTCAAGGCCATCCAGATCGGCAAGGAACTGCGGTGCGCGGATGCCCGCAGCCCAGACCTTGAGGGTGGCGGGGATGAAGCGACCATCGCTGGTATGCAGACCAGCGGCGGTTACCTCCTTGACGGCCGAGCAGGTGATGACCTGCACGCCCAGTTTCTCGAGGGTTTCGTGTACCGGTACGCTGATCCGCTCGGGCAGCGCAGGCAGTACCCGCGGGCCTGCTTCAATCAGGGTCAGGCACAGGTTCTCCGGGCGTATGTCGTCCAGACCGTAGGCCGCCAGCAGGCGTGCCGCATGGTGCAGCTCGGCAGCCAGCTCGACGCCAGTGGCGCCCGCACCGACAATGGCCACATTGATCTGCGTGCTGGCATCGGGTTTTGCGTGGGCGCGAAAATACTGGTTGAGCAACAGCTGGTGGAAGCGTTCCGCCTGCTGGCGAGTATCCAGACAAATGCAGTGCTTGGCGGCGCCTGGCGTGCCGAAATCGTTGGTCGTGCTGCCGACGGCGATCACCAGCGTGTCATAGCCGATTTCCCGGGGAGGAATCAGCTCCTCACCAGACTCATCAAGCAGCGCCTCAAGCCGGATCACCTTGCGGGCCCGGTCCAGACCTGACATGCGTCCCAGCTGGAAGTCGAAGTGATTCCACTTGGCCTGGGCGACATAGTTCAGCTCGTCTTCTGAGGAGTTCAGCGAGCCGGCGGCGACCTCGTGCAGCAGCGGTTTCCAGATATGGGTACGGTTGGCATCAACCAGAGTGATGCGCGCACGCTGGCGTTTGCCGAGCCGGCGTCCCAGGCGGGTCGCCAGTTCGATCCCGCCGGCACCACCGCCAACAATCACGATGTGATGAGTCATGAAGCATTCTCGCAAGGCTTGGAAGGAAATCGGCGCGACGGCTCAGATCCGGCAGGGCAGCGGGGCGCATGGAGGCGTGCGGCTGTCGGGGTGGGCGGCATGGCGTTGCAGGCGGCGCTGGGCGGCCGTACATGGCCAGTACGAGCAGGTAGCCGTCTCTAAAAAAAGAAAAACATCTTAGGCTTAAGTAGGGTATGGAGCAACGTGGCTTTTGTGCATGTCAGGTGGTTCTTTGGGCGATGATCGGCCATTGATCATGCGGGCATCACCCACCCCCAGAGGCCGTGCGCGGCGCAGTTTGTCGCAGGGCATGGCCATGCACAGGCGGCGGTGTAGACTGCGCTCGGCCGGTGCTGCCATGCGCGGTGCCGGAACCCTTCAATGCTGCGGAGACCTCTCATGAAGACATTCTGGATCTGGCTTGGTCTGACCCTGCTGGCGACACCGGCGCTGGCAGTGGAGCCGGGCGAGCGACTGGCATCCTGGTCGCTGAATGATCAGTTCGATCGCCCCTACACCCTCGATGACTCGTTGCAGGTACTTTTGGTCGCACGCAGCATGGAAGGAGCCAAGTTGCTCGAGCAGGCCATGGCCGGCCGCGAGCCGGGCTCTCTGGAAGCGCGCGGAGCGCTGTTTCTGGCGGATGTCAGCCGTATGCCGAAGCTGATCGGCAGCCTGTTCGCCATCCCGGCCATGCGGGACTACCCCTACCGCGTCCTGCTTGATCGCGAAGCTCAGGTGGTCCCCCAGTACCGTGCTCCTGAGAAGGGCGTACTCTGGCTGCAGCTTGAGGGCACAGTGGTGCGCGAGCGCCGCGAATACCTTGACAGTGCGCAGCTGAGCGCCGCGCTGGAGCAGTTGGCACCGTGATCGCCGCCAGCCTGCTTTCCGAGACCAGCCTCTGGCTCGGCGCCTCGATCGCCATCCCCGGACTGCTGATCGCGCTGCGCCGCGCGCCCTGGGTTGAGCTATTTAGCGACAGCCGTCGCCAGCATCTGCTGTTTGGGACAGTACTGGCACTGTTCGTACTGTGGCTGGTACGCCGCGACTTTCCTGCCGGGCTGTCCTACCACTTTCTCGGCATGACCGCGGTGACCCTGCTGCTGGACTGGCCGCTGGCGATCCTGGCCGGCTTTGCCGCTCAGCTGGCGCTGGTGGCGCTCGGTCGACAGGATGCCCTGGCCTTGGGGGTCAACGGCGTGCTGATGGTGCTGATCCCGGTGCTGATCACCGAATACTGCGCCCGTACGGTGGAGCGCCGGCAGCCGGAAAACCTGTTCGTCTACATCTTCCTGAGCGGCTTTTTCCCCGCCGCGCTGGCCACTCTGGCCAGTCTGCTAGCCGGGCTGGGCATCCTGCTGCTGGATGGCCTGTTTGCCATGCCGCCCTGGCTGGATGAGTTCGTCGGCTACTTGTGGCTGGTGGTCTTCCCCGAGGCCTTCATCAACGGCCTGGTGATTACCGCGCTGGTGGTGTTCTATCCGGACTGGCTGGAAACCTTCAATCGCACCCGTTACCTGCAGGCACCCTGGCAGGAGGAGCGTCGCCGCGAGCCCTGAATGGCCCTCAATGCGGCAACGGGGACAGTTCGGTGCTAAAGGCAGCATCTTCCAGGTTATCGCCGGGGATCGCATGTTCCCCGGCCGCCCAGGCGCCCAGATCGATCAGCTTGCAGCGCTCGCTGCAGAACGGGCGCCAGAGGTTTTCCGTACGCCACTCCACGCTACGGCTGCAGGTCGGGCAGGTGACGGTCATGGGGGTAGGCATGGTGGGTCCTCGCAGGTTCAGGTTCAGGTACGCAGCTGAAGATAGAAGCGGTGCAGGCGTTCGACCTCGGCCTGCAGCCAGTCCAGGTCGCGGTCATTGCAGAGGACATCATCGGCGTAGCGCAAGCGCTCCTCACGCTGCGCCTGCGTGGCGAGTATCGCCTGTACCTGCGCCTCCTCGACGCCATCGCGCTGCATGGTGCGCGTCAGCTGCAGGGTTTGCGGCGTGTCGATCACCAGGATGCGCCCGACCATCTGGCGCAGGGCAGGTGATTCGGTCAGCAGCGGTGCCACCAGGATCGCATAGGGCGAGCAGGCTTCGTCCAGACGCGCGCGCAGATCCTGACGGATCAGCGGATGCAGCAGCGCCTCCAGCCACTGGCGCAGTGCAGGATCGGCAAAGATGCGCGCCCGCAGTGCGCTGCGATCGAGCTGGCCATCGCTTTGCAGGATGCCGGGGCCGAGATGGGCGACGATCTGTTCCAGCGCCGGCTGGCCGGGTTCGACCACCCGTCGGGCGCTGTGGTCGGCATCGACCTGATGGATGCCAAGGCGGGCAAAGTGGGCAGCCGCCGCACTCTTGCCGCTGCCAATGCCGCCGGTCAGTCCGAGGATCCAGGGTTTCACTGCCGCGCTCCGCAATCAGGGGGAGGGGGATTATCACTGCTGGCCCGCCATGGCGCTACCAGAGCAGCAGATGGCCATGCTCGCCCAACAGCAGACTGATCCAGCCGGCCAGTGCCAGATAGGGGCCGAACGGCAACAGCGTGCTGGCAGCCACCTTGCGCCGGCGCAGAAGCAGCAGTCCGACCAGCGCTCCGCTGAACGAGGCGAGCAGCAGGGTCAGCGGCAGGATCTGCCAGCCACCCCAGGCGCCGAGCAGTGCCAGCAGCTTGAAGTCGCCATAGCCCATGCCCTCACGGCCGGTGATCAGGCGGAACAGCCAGTACAGGCTCCACAGCAGCAGATAGCCGCTCACCGCCCCCCAGAAGGCCGCGGCAGGACTGCTCAGCAGCGACCACTGATTGAGGATCAGCCCCAGCCACAACAGGGGCAGTACCAGGGCATCGGGCAGCAGATGGTGCTCGGCGTCGATCAGGCTCAGGCTCAGCAGGCCACCGGCCAGCAGCAGCAGCCAGAAGGTCAGCATCTGCACACCAAGCCAGCCACCCAGACCTGCGGCCAGCAGTGCAAAGCCAAGCTCCACCCCAGCGGCCCGCCGACTTGGGGGCGTGCCACAGGCCGGGCAGGGCGTGGCCCACAGCAGGCCGGCCAGCGGCAGCTGCCGGTACCAGGGCTGGCGCTGGCCGCAGTGCGGACACGCCAGATAGCCGGCGGGCGCTGGGGCGGGCGAAGCGGCGTCTTGGGGCAGCCCGAGAATCTCCCGCGCCTGCTGCTGCCAGTCCCGGTGCATGTGACGGGGCAGCCACAAGGCCAGCAGGTTGATCAGCCGCCCGGCCATAAGGCCTGGCAGCAGCAGGGCAAGCGCCTGTTCGATCTGAAAGGCGCTGAGGGTGAAGGTCGCCAGCATGGTTTATACCGTAGCGCCCAGCTGGAACAGCGGCAGGTACATGGCCAGTACCAGGCCGCCGACCAGCAGGCCCAGCACGGCCATGATCATGGGTTCCATCAAGGAGGTCAGGGTATTGACCATATTGTCCACTTCCATCTCGTAATAGTCCGCGATGCGCTCCAGCAGGCTGTCCAGTGCACCGGCTTCCTCTCCGACGGCAATCATCTGGATGGCCAGAGGTGGAAACACCTTGGCAGCCCGCAGGGCCATGTGCAACGGCTGGCCGGCCGCAACCTCTTGACGCACCGCACGGATCGCCAGGCGAAATACCGTATTGCCAGCAGATTCGGCGCAGGACTCGAGGGCCTCAAGCAGCGGGACCCCCGCGGCGAGGGTGGTGGCCAGGGTGCGGGCGAAGTGTGCCATCAGACCCTGCTGCTGGAGGCGCCCCAGCAGCGGCAGACGCAGCAGCCATTGATCCTGCCACTGGCGCAGCGCTGGACGCCGCCCCAGCAGCTGGCGATAACCGCTCAGCAGCACTGCACAGCCCAGCAGCAGAAGGGGGCCACTCTGGCGTACCTGCTCGGACAAGGTGATCACCAGACGGGTAGCGGTTGGCAGTTCTGCGCCAAAGCCTGCGAACATCGCCTCGAACTGCGGGACCACCTCGACCAGCAGGATCACGCAGACCAGCAAGGCGATCAGCACCACCAGCAGCGGGTAACGCAGAGCCTTGCGGATCCGCCGCTGCAGCTGCTGCCCCTTGTCGCGCTCGTGCGCGATGCGCTCGAGGAGGCGATCGAGGGTGCCGGACTGCTCGCCGACCGCGACCAGGCTGCAGTACAGCCGGTCGAACTGTGCCGGATGCCGGCGTAGCGCTTCATGCAGGCTGTGCCCTTCGGCAACATGCCGGCGGATGTCCTGCAGGATCTGACGCAGTGCGGTGGTGCTGCCGGTGGCCAGCAGATCCAGCGCCTGCAGCAGTGGGACTCCGGCCTTGAGCAGACTGGCCAGCTGGCGCGCCAGCAGCGCAGGCGCCTCACGCAGCTGGCGGCGCTGGCTGCCCAGCAGGCGATATGCCTTGCGAAGGCGTAGCGGTTGCAGCCCCTGGCGGCGCAGCAGTGCACGGGCCTGCAGGCGGCTTTCGGCTTGCAGCTCGCCCCGCTGCGCTTGTCCGCGTGCATCGAGTGCCTGCCAGTGGAAGGTCGGCAGCGGGCGCTTCATGAGGACTCCAGGGTCAGGCGGTTGACCTCGGCCAGGCTGGTCAGTCCGCAGGCTGCCTTGTCCAATCCGGCCTGACGCAGGTCGGCGAAGCCTTCGCGGCGCGCCTGGGTGGCCAGCTCCAGGGCATTACCACCGGCGAGAATCAGCTGCTGCAGCGCTGGTGTCATGCGCACCACCTCATAGACGCCGATGCGCCCGCGGTAGCCGTCCTGACAGGCCGCACAGCCGGCGGGCTGATACAGGTGCAGGGTCTTGAGGGCCGCAGGGCTAAAGCCCTGCTCCAGCAGGGCGTGCTCGGGCAGCACCTGGGGCACACGGCACTGCGGGCACAGGCGGCGTACCAGGCGCTGGGCGATGATCAGGCTGATCGAGGTAGCAATGTCTACCGCCGGGATGCCCATGTTGCGCAGACGGGTCAGGGTCTGTGCAGCGCTGTTGGTGTGCAAGGTGGACAGCACGCGGTGGCCGGTCTGCGCGGCCTTGATGGCGATGCCGGCGGTTTCCAGGTCGCGGATCTCGCCGACCATCAATACATCCGGATCCTGACGCAGGAAGGCGCGCAGAGCCTGGGCAAAATCCAGCCCCTGGCGCGGGTTGACGTTGACCTGATTGATGCCGGGCAGGTTGATTTCCACCGGATCCTCGGCAGTGGCGATGTTGATGTCATCGGTGTTGAGCAGATTGAGCCCGGCATACAGCGAGACGGTCTTGCCCGAGCCGGTCGGCCCGGTGACCAGGATCATCCCCTGGGGCTGGTGCAGGGCCTGCCGGTAGAGCGCCTGCTGGTCCGGTGCAAAGCCCAGATCATCGATGCCCATGCGTGCGCTGGACTGATCGAGGATCCGCAGGACGATCTTCTCGCCCCACAGGGTCGGCAGGCTGTTGATGCGCAGATCGATGTTGCTGAGGCCCTCCAGCTGCAGGCGGATGCGGCCATCTTGGGGGCGGCGCCGCTCGGCGATGTCCAGTCCAGCCAGCACCTTGAGGCGGGCGGCAATCCGCACAGCCTGTGCCTGGGGCGGGCGGCTGACCTCATGCAGCAGACCATCGATGCGAAAACGCACCCGGCAGAACTGCTCATAGGGCTCAAAGTGCAGGTCGGAAGCACCGCGGCGCACCGCATCGCGCAGCAGGTGATGGATAAAGCGTGCCAGAGGGGCCTCGTCAGCAGGCAGGCCAGCGCTGGCCGGGAGGTCGTCATCGCGCGGTGCACTGCTGTCCTCAAGGCTGGCCAGGCCGCTGTCGCGGGTGCCGAAATGCCGGTCGATGGCTTGCCCGAGCTGATCGTCATCGACCAGCAGGGGCTCGATCTGCAGGCCGCTGCGAAACTGCAAGGCCTGCAGGGCGCCCAGGCAGCCGGGATCAGAGAGCGCGACCAGCAGACGTGATCCGCGCCGACACAGCGGCAAGGCCCGCTGACGGCGACTCAGCGCCTCATCCTGCAGGGATTCGGGCAGATCGATCGCGGGCAGGCTCTGCAGATCCTGCACAGGCAGGCCGAACAGCAAAGCGGCCTGCTCGGCCAGCAGCCGTGCACCGAGCAGGCGCTGGCGGATCAGGCAGGTGATCAGCGGCAGATCGCGCTGGCGTGCTTCAAGGCAGGCCTGCTGTAGGGTGGTGCTGTCCAGCAGACCGCTCTGGAGCAGATGCCGGGCCAGGCCGGTCGGTGCAGGGAAGGCAGACATGGACGCAGGTACCTGGACTGGGAGAGGGTGTCGCCGACGCTGGGCGTATGCTGTGCGGCTGTCATGGCCAGTGTGGGGCAGGGGCATGGAGGTGGCAGGGGCTTGTCGCCTGGGGCTGTGCAGCTGATCACGCTTTGCCGGAGCCTTTGGGACACAAACCGGCACTGCATCGCAGAACGCGGCGCGCCTCATCAATGGCCCGGGCAGATCGGCTGGCCGTGGCTAGAGTGGGCAGGGCCGCTCCGGCGCCCTGACAAGGATCTTGTGATGAACAGACAACATGGATTTACCCTGATCGAGCTGATGATCGTGGTGGCGATCATCAGCGCTCTGGTACTGGTCGGTATGCCGGCTTATCAGGATTACCTCAAGCGCACCAAGGTGTCCGAGGGGCTGGTGCTGGCCAGTGCCGCCAAGGCGCTGGTCATCGAGAATGCCGCCAGCGGGGTACGTTATGACGCCGGCTGGAGCAGCCCTTCGGCAACAGACAACGTCAAGTCGGTGGCAATCGATGACAAGACCGGGCAGATCACCGTGACCTTCCAGGACTCGATCCAGGAGGGCGGTACGCTGATCCTGCGCCCCTATACCGGTGGCAAGGCGGCTCCGGTTGCCTTGCCCGACTCGACGGCAAGCTACAGCGCTCCCGGTGAGATGATCATCTGGGCCTGCGGGGCGAAGGACGCACCGGCCCCGGCGGTGGCCGGAACACTGGCGGCCGGCCTGGCGCCGGCCAACTGCCGCTGAATCCTGCCGGTGTACTGCCGCTGCATGGCAGGGCTCTGCCATGCACCTTTGCTGTCAGCCGGCTTGCCTGTGCTGTCGAGTCTGTGGCCTGATCAGCGCCTCCTCCCGCTGCCGGACACCCACCATGAAAGAGCCTCTGCCCGAACGCCTGCGCCACGCCATGCACCGTCAGGCCGACACGATCGGCAACCTGCTGGTGGAGGGATTCCACTACCTGGCCCTGTTTGTCATCGGCGGGGCGGTCGCCTGGGCGGCGACGGCGACCTTCCTCGGCATGCTCGAGCGCGGCACGGCGACCATCGATGACATCCTGCTGCTGTTCATCTATCTCGAGCTGGGCGCCATGGTGGGGATCTATTTCAAGACCAACCACATGCCGGTGCGTTTTCTGATCTATGTGGCGATCACGGCACTGACCCGCCTGCTGATCGCCGATATCCAGCACACCCACAAGCCCAACCTCGGCATTCTCATGGTCTGCGGCGGCATCCTGATCCTGGCGCTGGCAACTCTGGTGGTGCGCTATGGCTCCAACCGCTTCCCTTCGCCCCCTCTGGATACCCCGACGAGCTGCTCACTGCGTGGCCGGCGCGACGAGGGCGAGGGGGAGGAGGTCTGAGCGTACTTCAGTCCGCTGGCTGGTCCCGCAGGAAGACCAGCTTGTCGGGCGTGGAGTGCCCGGCGCTGTAGCGATAGCCGGTCAGATCGAAGGCGCGCAGCGCATCCGGATCACTCAGGCGCTGGCGGATCACGTAGCGGGCCATCAGGCCGCGGGCCCGCTTGGCATGGAAGCTGATGATCTTGTACTGGCCATGGCTGAGGTCGCGGAACTCGGTGTCGATGATCCGCGCATCCAGTACCTGGCGCTGCACCGCCGAGAAGTACTCGTTGGAGGCCAGGTTGAGCAGGACCCGATCCC
>CAZFFB010000056.1:0-9540 GCA_964517735.1 uncultured Pseudomonas sp. | reverse complement strand
TCATCCCGCGCAACACCACCATCCCGGTAGCCCGCGCCCAGGACTTCACCACCTACAAGGATGGCCAGAGCGCCATGGCCATCCATGTGCTGCAGGGCGAGCGCGAGCTGGTCAGCGACTGCCGCTCGCTGGCGCGCTTCGAGCTGCGCGGCATTCCGCCGATGGTCGCCGGCGCGGCGAAGATCCGCGTGACCTTCCAGGTCGATGCCGACGGCCTGCTCAACGTTGCCGCCCGCGAGCTGGGCTCGGGGGTCGAGGCGAGCATCCAGGTCAAGCCGTCCTACGGCCTGAGCGACGGCGAGATCGCCCGCATGCTGCAGGACTCCTTCGCCCATGCCGGCGACGACAAGGCCGCCCGTGCCCTGCGCGAGCAGCAGGTCGAGGCGCAGCGGCTGCTTGAAGCGGTGCAGGCCGCGCTGATCGCCGATGGCGAGCGCCTGCTGGATGCCGGCGAGCGTGCGGCCATCGATCAGCAGATGCAGGTGCTGGGCGAGCTGGCCGCAGGCGACGATGGCGTGGCCATCGAGCAGCAGATCCGCCGCCTGTCGCAGCTCACTGATGAATTTGCGGCGCGGCGCATGAATGCCAGCGTCAAGGCCGCTCTGTCCGGGCGCCAGCTCAACGAACTCGAGGAATAAACCATGCCGCAGATCGTATTCCTGCCCAATGCCGACTACTGCCCCGAGGGTGCCGTGGTTGAGGCGCAGACCGGTGAAACCATCATCGAGGCGGCGCTGCGAAGCGACATCGACATCGTGCACGCCTGCGAGATGTCCTGCGCCTGCACCACCTGCCATGTGATCGTTCGCGAGGGCTTCGACAGCCTCGAGCCGTCCGATGAGCTGGAGGATGACATGCTGGACAAGGCCTGGGGGCTGGAGCCTGAATCCCGGCTGTCCTGCCAGGCGCGGGTTGGCAGCGAGGATCTGGTGGTGGAGATCCCGAAATACACCATCAACCAGGTCAACGAGAGCCACTGACAGGAGCCGCCCGATGAGTCTGAAATGGACCGATGTGCTGGAAATTGCCATCCAGCTGGCCGAGAGCAAGCCGGATGTCGACCCGCGCTACGTCAATTTTGTCGACCTGCAGCGCTGGGTGATCGCCTTGCCGGAATTTGCCGACGACCCGCAGCGTGGCGGCGAAAAGGTCCTTGAGGCCATCCAGGCCGCCTGGATCGACGAGGCCGAGTAAGGCCTGCGGTGCCTGAGCGTGCCGCAGCGCATTTTTGCCACAACCTGCGTATAATCTGCGCGTTTTGTTGATCGAACCTTCCGTGCGCTGCCATCGACTGTCGATGGCGGCGCGCACTGGTTTAACCCTGACCCTCAATCTTCTGGAGCTCTTCCATGGCCCTGCAACGCACCTTCTCCATCATCAAGCCCGACGCCGTTGCCAAGAACGTGATCGGCGAAATCACCACCCGTTTCGAGAAGGCTGGCCTTCGCGTCGTCGCCTCCAAGATGCTCCAGCTGTCCGAGCGCGAAGCGGCCGGCTTCTATGCCGAGCACAGCGAGCGTGGCTTCTTCAAGGATCTGGTCGCTTTCATGACCTCCGGCCCGGTCATCGTCCAGGTGCTGGAAGGTGAAGACGCCATCGCCAAGAACCGCGAGCTGATGGGCGCCACCAACCCGAAGGAAGCCGCTGCCGGCACCATCCGTGCTGACTTCGCCGTGTCCATCGACGAGAACGCCGTACACGGTTCGGATTCCGAGGCTTCCGCTGCCCGCGAGATCGCCTACTTCTTCTCCGCGACCGAGCTGTGCAACCGCATCCGCTAAGCGGCCTGCGGTGAGGGTGAATCCATGACTGAAACAACCGGCAAAGTGAACCTGCTGGGACTGACTCAGCCGCAGCTGGAGCAGTTCTTCGAGTCGATCGGCGAGAAGCGCTTTCGGGCCGGCCAGGTGATGAAATGGATTCACCACTTTGGCGCCGAAGACTTCGACGCCATGACCAATCTCGGCAAGGCCCTGCGCGAAAAGCTCAAGGCCTGCGCCGAGATCCGCGGTCCCGAGATTGTCAGCGAGGACATCTCCAGCGACGGCACCCGCAAGTGGGTGGTGCGCGTGGCGTCCGGCAGCTGCGTCGAGACCGTGTATATCCCGGTCGACGGCCGCGGCACCCTGTGCGTGTCCTCGCAGGCCGGCTGCGCGCTGGACTGCAGCTTCTGCTCCACCGGCAAGCAGGGCTTCAACAGCGACCTGACTGCCGCCGAGATCATCGGCCAGGTGTGGATCGCCAACAAATCCTTCGGCACCGTGCCGGCGAAGATCGATCGCGCCATCACCAACGTGGTGATGATGGGCATGGGTGAGCCGCTGCTGAATTTCGACAACGTGGTCGCCGCCATGAGCATCATGATGGACGACCTCGGCTACGGCATCTCCAAACGCAAGGTGACCCTGTCCACCTCCGGCGTCGCGCCGATGATCGATGAGCTGGGCAAGGTAACCGACGTGTCGCTGGCGCTGTCGCTGCATGCGCCCAACGACGAGCTGCGCAGCCAGCTGATTCCGCTGAACAAGAAGTACCCGCTGGCGGTGGTGCTGGCCGCCTGCAACCGCTACCTCGCCGGGCTTGGCAAGGAGCGGGTGCTGACTGTCGAGTACACCCTGCTCAAGGATGTCAACGACCAGCCCGAGCACGCCCTGCAGATGGCCGAGCTGCTGCGCGACACGCCGTGCAAGATCAACCTGATTCCCTTCAATCCCTTCCCGCATTCCGGCTACGAGCGGCCGAGCAACAATGCCATCCGCCGCTTCCAGGACCTTTTGTGGAAGGCCGGTTACAACGTGACGGTGCGCACCACCCGCGGCGATGACATCGATGCGGCCTGTGGTCAGCTGGTCGGTCAGGTGCAGGATCGCACCCGGCGCAGCGAGCGCTACATCGCCCTGCGTCAGATCGATAGCGACAGCGAGGTGGCACAGGCCACCGCAGCCGGTCACTGATCCAGGGGCTGCCGATGCCACGCTGCGCAATCGTCCTGAGTCTTGCGCTCTTGCTGGGCGGCTGCGTGGTGTCGACGGAGCATGATCCGCTGAGCTCCCGCGAGGGCCGCCAGGCTGCAGTTCAGGCCTATGTGCAGCTTGGGCTGGGCTATCTGCAGCAGGGGCAGGGTGAGCGGGCCCGTGAGCCGCTGCGTCAGGCCCTCGCGCTTGATCCAGACAGTGCCGAGGCCCACGCCGCCCTGGCCCTGGCCTTCCAGCTTGAGGGCGAGGCGACTCTGGCCGAGCAGCACTACCGCCAGGCGCTGAGCCTGCAGCGCAGTGCCCGCCTGCTCAACAATTACGCCGGCTTTCTCTACCAGCGTCAGCGCTACGCCGAAGCGGCCCGGCTGTTTGCCGAGGCGGCCGCCGACCCGCTGTATGCCGAGCGTTCGCGGGTCTTCGAGAGTCTGGGACTGACGGCGCTGCGTCTGGAGCGTCCGGCGGAGGCCCGCGAGCACTTTGCCCGCTCGTTGCGTCTTGATGCCCGGCAGCCAAGCGTACTGCTGGAAATCGCCGAACTGGCCTACGCGGCCCGCGACTATGACGCGGCACGCGGGTACTATGAGCGCCTTGTCGCGCTTGATGAGCGCCCCAGTGCGCGTCGCCTGCTGCTGGCCGCTCGTCTGGCCCGGCTTTTCGAGGATGAGGGCAAGGCGGCAGGGTATGCACGCCAGCTGCAGCAGCGCTACCCCGATTCCCCAGAACATCTGCATTATCTTTCGGAGCAACCATGAGCACGCCGCCCAATGATGCTGTCGCTGCTGCGCCCGCAGGCAATCCGGGCGAGACCCTGCGCCGTGCCCGCGAGTCCCGTGGCTGGTCGCTGGAAAGTGTTGCCCGCGAACTCAACCTGACGGTGTATGCCCTGCAGCAGCTGGAGGCTGGGGCATTCGAGCGTCTGCCCGGTCATACGTTTGCGCGCGGTTACATACGCACCTACGCCCGTCTGCTGGAGCTGGATCCGGCCAGCTTGGCCTCCGCCTATGATCGCTATACCGGCACCGATGCCAGTGGCAGCACCGTACAGAGCCTGGGTCGTATCCATGAACCGCTGCGCCTGTCGCGCAATGTGCTGCGCCTGGCCACGGCGGGTCTGGTGATCCTGCTGCTGATTCTGCTTGGCTTCTTCTGGTGGCAGGATCGTCCTGAGCGCTTTGCCAGCCTGGACGCGCTGAGCCTGCAGCACATCGAAGTGGACAGCGCCGAGGGCGTCACCCAGATCCATCCGGTCGAGGAGCCGGCGGCCAGTCTGCCCGCCGCCACACGCAGTGAGGAGGCGCCGGTGACGCCTGCTGAGGCATCAGAAACGCTACTCGTCGAAGCGCCTGGTGTGCCTGCTCCGGCGCTCGTACCGCCTGCCGAGGCGGCCAGCCCGTTGCCACCCTCGCCCGAGGCCGAGAGCGCAGCGCTGAGCACTGCGCGTTCCGAGCCCGACCCCGCACCCGCCGCCGCGCCTGCGCCCGTGACAGCCGCGCCGCTGGCGAGCGGGGAGGGCCGCATCGAACTGGCGTTCAGCGCCGATTGCTGGACACAGGTCACCGATGGTCGCGGCCGGGTGTTGATCAGCACCGTCAAGCGTGCCGGCGAGACGCTGCAGATCACCGGCCAGGCGCCGCTGGAGCTGCGTCTGGGCAATGCCCGTGGCGCCCTTGATGTGCGCTTCAACGGTGAGGCTGTCGAGCACCTGAAAAACATGACTGCCAGCGGTACCGCCCGCCTCAGACTGGGACAGTAACATGCACTGCCATTCCCCGATTGTTCGCCGCAAGACGCGGCAGATTCGTGTCGGCTCCGTACTGGTCGGTGGTGATGCACCGATCTCGGTGCAGAGCATGACCAACACCGACACCTGTGACGTGGCCGCCACCGTGGCGCAGATCCGCCGCCTGGAAGAGGCCGGTGCCGACATCGTGCGCGTCTCGGTACCGGACATGGACGCTGCCGAAGCCTTTGGCCGCATCCGGCAGCAGGTGCGCGTGCCGCTGGTCGCCGACATCCACTTCGACTACAAGATCGCCCTGCGTGTTGCCGAGCTGGGCGTCGACTGCCTGCGCATCAACCCGGGCAACATCGGCCGCGAGGACCGCGTGCGTGCGGTGGTCGACTGCGCCCGCGACAAGGGCATCCCGATCCGCATCGGCGTCAACGCCGGCTCGCTGGAGAAGGACCTGCAGAAGAAGTACGGCGAACCGACCCCCGAGGCGCTGGTCGAATCCGCGCTGCGCCACGTCGAGCACCTCGACCGCCTGGACTTCCAGGAGTACAAGGTCAGCGTCAAGGCTTCCGACGTGTTCATGGCGGTCGGCGCCTACCGCCTGCTCGCCGCGCAGATCGAGCAGCCGCTGCACCTGGGCATCACCGAGGCCGGCGGCCTGCGCTCCGGCACCGTGAAGTCGGCGGTGGGCCTGGGCATGCTGCTCGCCGAGGGCATCGGCGACACCATCCGCGTGTCGCTGGCCGCCGATCCGGTCGAGGAGATCAAGGTCGGCTTCGACATCCTCAAGTCGCTGCGCCTGCGCTCGCGCGGCATCAACTTCATCGCCTGCCCGAGCTGTTCGCGGCAGAACTTCGATGTGGTGAAGACCATGAACGAGCTGGAGAGCCGCGTCGAGGATCTGCTGGTGCCGCTCGATGTGGCGGTGATCGGCTGCGTGGTCAACGGCCCGGGCGAGGCCAAGGAGGCCCATGTCGGCCTTACCGGCGGCACGCCCAACCTGGTCTACATCGACGGCAAGCCGGTGCACAAACTGGACAACGACAACCTGGTGGACAAGCTGGAACAGCTCATTCGCCGGAAAGCGGCAGAGAAGGCCGAGGCTGACGCCCGCCTGATCGCCCGCAGCTAAGGAATTTTCGTGAGCAAGAACATCCAGGCCATCCGTGGCATGAACGACATCCTGCCGGAGCAGACCCCGCTCTGGCGTTACCTGGAAGACAGCGTCGCCGGCCTGCTCGATGGCTACGGCTACCGGCAGATCCGCATGCCGATCGTCGAGTTCACCGATCTGTTCAAGCGCTCGATCGGCGAGGTCACCGACATCGTCGAGAAGGAGATGTACACCTTCGCCGACCGCAACGGCGACTCGCTGACCCTGCGTCCGGAAGGCACCGCCTCCTGCGTGCGCGCGGTGCAGGAGCACGGCCTGATCGGCGGCGGCCAGCCGCAGAAGCTCTGGTACATCGGCCCGATGTTCCGCCACGAGCGCCCGCAGAAGGGCCGCTACCGCCAGTTCCACCAGATCGGCGTGGAGCTGTTCAACTTCGACGGCCCGGACGTCGACGCCGAGCTGATCGTGCTGACCTGGCGCCTGTGGGGCGTGCTCGGCATCCGCGAGGCGGTGCAGCTGGAGCTCAACAGCCTGGGCAGCAGCGACGACCGTGCGCGCTACCGCGAGGCGCTGGTCGAGTACCTCTCCGCGCGCTTCGAGCAGCTGGATGAAGACAGCCAGCGGCGCCTCTCCAACAACCCGCTGCGCATCCTCGACAGCAAGAACCCGGATACCCAGGCGCTGCTGGTCGACGCGCCGAAGCTGGCCGACTACCTCTCCGAGGAGTCGCGGGTGCATTTTGCCGGGCTCACCGCGCGCCTGGATGCCGCCGGCATCCCCTACGTGCTCAATCCCAAGCTGGTGCGCGGCCTCGACTACTACGGCAAGACCGTGTTCGAGTGGACCACCGACAAGCTCGGCGCCCAGGGCACCGTGTGCGCCGGCGGCCGCTACGACGGCCTGGTCGAGCAGCTTGGCGGCAAGCCGACCCCGGCGGTGGGTTTTGCCATGGGTATCGAGCGCCTGGTGCTGCTGATCGAGACCCTCGAGCAGGTGCCGGCCGAGCTTGCCCGTCAGGTCGATGTCTACCTGGCCGCCTTCGGCGAAGCGGCCGAGCTGGCCGCGCTCAAGCTCTCCGAGCAGCTGCGCGATGCACTGCCGGGCCTGCGCCTGGTGGTCAACGCCGGCGCCGGCAGCTTCAAGAGCCAGCTGAAGAAGGCCGACAAGAGCGGCGCGCTGTTCGCGCTGATCCTGGGTGAGGACGAACTCAATCAGCAGGTGGTCGGCGTCAAGCCGCTGCGTGGCGACGCCGCCCAGCAGACCGTCGCCTGGGATGCGCTGAGCGCGCACCTTGCCGCTTGCCTGGCGCAAGCCTGAATCGTACAGATCTTTGGAGTGACCGCCGTGAGCGCACAGAGCGACGAAGAACAACTGGCTGCCATCAAGGACTGGTGGCAGCGCAATGGCAAGCCACTGCTGGTCGGTGGAGCGCTGGCGCTGGCTGGCGTGCTGGGCTGGCAGTACTGGCAGAACCATCAGCAGGCCCGTGCCGACAGCGCTTCAGGCCTTTATCAGCAGCTGGTCGAGCTGAGCCTTGAGCCTGCGCAGGCGGAAAATCTGGCGCGCATCAGCGCACTGGGCAACCGCTTGACCGGCGAGTTTGCCGGCAGCCACTACGCCCAGTACGCCAGTCTGCTGCTGGCCCGGGTGGCGGTGGAGGGGGCACGCCTGGACGAGGCTGCCACTGAGCTTGGCAAGGTGCTGGACAAGCCGGCCGATGCCGCGCTGGGCGAGCTGGCCCGTCAGCGCCTGGCGCGGGTGCGCCTGGCACAAGGGCGTGCCGAGGAGGCCCTGACGCTGCTGGCGGGTGAGGCGCCGCCCGCCTTTGTTGCCAGCCGCGAGGAGCTGCGCGGTGATCTGCTGGTGCGCCTTGCACGCCTGGACGAGGCGCGTAGCGCCTACGAGAAGGCCCGTGCGGCGCAACCGGGGGAGGCCGCCGCCGCCCTGCAGATGAAGCTGGATAACCTGACGGATAAAGAGGCCTGATGATGCGCTGGACATACGCAGTCATGCTGGCGGCGGCCGTGCTTGCGGCCGGCTGCAGCAGCAGCGGGAGCAAGGAGCTGCCACCGGCAGAGCTGACCCGTTTCGAGGAAGAAGTGCGCCTTGAGCGCCAGTGGAGTCGCTCGATCGGCGCAGGGCAGGGTGATGGCTGGAATCAGCTGGAACTGGCTGCCGAGGGCAGTCGCCTGTTCGCGGCGGACGTCAAGGGACTGGTCGTGGCGCTTGATCAGGAAAGTGGCGAGATCCTCTGGAAGCAGAAGCTCAAGCGCCCGGTATCCGGTGGTGTCGGCGCCGGCTACGGCCAGGTGCTGCTGGGTACCCTCAAGGGCGAGGTGATCGCCCTGGACAGCGAGACCGGCGAGGAGCGCTGGCGCACGCAGGTCGGCGCTGAAGTACTGGCCGCACCGGCCAGCAACGGCAGCGTGGTGGTGGTGCAGACCCAGGACGATCGGCTGATCGGTCTGGATGCCGAAGATGGCCGCCAGCGCTGGCGCTATGACAGCACCCCGGCGGTGCTGACCCTGCGCGGCACCGGTGCGCCGCTGGTCACCAATCGTCTGGCGGTGGCGGGCCTGTCCAGCGGCAAGGTGATTGCCGTGGATATCGAGCGCGGCATCCCGCTCTGGGAGCAGCGCGTGGCCATGCCGCAGGGTCGCTCCGAGCTGGAGCGCATGGTCGACATCGACGGCGGCCTGCTGCTGTCCGGCGGCGTGCTGTACGTGGTCACCTATCAGGGCCAGCTGGCCGCCCTCGACCTGCAGAGCGGACGTCCGCTGTGGCAGCGTCAGGCGTCCAGCTATGTGGGGCTGACCAGCGGGTTTGGCAGCATCTACCTGAGCCAGGCCAGCGGCAGCGTCGAGGGTATCGATCAGCGCTCGACGTCCGCGATGTGGAGCAACGAGGCGCTGGCCCGTCGCCAGCTGACCAGCCCGGCGGCATTTTCCAGCAACGTGGTGGTCGGCGATCTCGAAGGCTACCTGCACCTGCTGAGCCAGGTGGATGGCCGCTTCGTCGGTCGCGTGCGGGTCGACAGCGACGGCCTGCGTGCCGCACCGCTGGTGGTCGGCGACTGGTTGTATGCCTACGGCAACAGCGGCAAGCTGGCAGCCTATCGCCTGCGCTGACGCAGGCAGCGGCCCGGCAGCATGCTGCCAGGGCCGCCGGGAGACCGCCGGGAGGCGCTCCTGATCCCATCAGCGGCCGCGGCACGCAGACTGCAGCGGCCGCTGCGTTTTTCACGAATCACCCTATGGAGAGCCGCATGGTTCCCGTTATTGCCCTGGTGGGCCGCCCCAACGTCGGCAAGTCCACCCTGTTCAACCGCCTGACCAAGAGCCGCGACGCCATCGTCGCCGACTACGCCGGCCTGACCCGCGACCGCAAGTACGCTGAGGCGAAATGGCAAGGCCGCACGTACATTGTCATCGATACCGGAGGCATCTCCGGTGACGAGGAAGGCATCGACGCGAAGATGGCCGAGCAGTCGCTGCAGGCCATCGAGGAAGCCGATGCGGTGCTGTTCATGGTCGACTCGCGCGCCGGGATGACCGCCGCCGACCAGATGATCGCCGAGCACCTGCGCAAGAAGAACAAGCGCACCTTCCTGGTCGCCAACAAGGTCGACACCGTCGATCCGGAAATCGCCCGCGCCGAGTTCAGCCCGCTGGCCATCGGCGACGCCTTCCCGGTCGCCGCCGCCCACGGTCGCGGCGTCA
>CAZFFB010000055.1:0-9625 GCA_964517735.1 uncultured Pseudomonas sp. | reverse complement strand
GGCCCGCCCAACATGCCCCTGCCGGTCTGGAGTTGCCTGATGTCCCATAGTGTTGCCCGTCTGCGCGAGGAACGCCTGGCCCGCAGCCTCAAGCCCTTTGTGGCCCGCGGCTCGCGCCTGGCCCGCTGCACCCAGTGCCGGCTGGCGCCCAGCCACTGCCTGGGCGGCATGCGTCCGCAGGTGGCGGCGCGCAGCCGGGTCTGCCTGCTGATGCACGACATCGAGGCGCTAAAGCCTAGCAATACCGGCTGGCTGATCGCCGATCTGCTGCAGGACACCCAGGCATTTTGCTGGTCGCGCACCGCGGTGGATCAGGCGCTGCTGGACCTTCTGGAGGACCCCGCCCACCAGCCCTATGTGGTGTTCCCCGGCGAATATGCAGCGCCCGAGCGGGTGGTGCAGCAGGTCGCTACGCCGGCCGATGGCGCGTCCGCGCCGCGGCGTCCGCTGTTCATCCTGCTGGATGCCACCTGGACCGAGGCCCGCAAGATGTTTCGCAAGAGCCCCTATCTGGAGCGCTTCCCGGTGCTCAGCCTGACGCCTGAGCAGCAGTCGCGCTACCGCCTGCGCCGCTCGACCCGTGGCGAGCATCTGTGCACGGCTGAGGTCGCGGCGCTGTGCCTTGAGCTGGCCGGTGATCTCCACGCTGCCCGGGCGCTGGATGTTTACCTTGATGTGTTCAGCGAGCGCTATCTGGGCAGCAAGCACCAGCAGCCTCTGGATCTGACCAGCGCCGCCCATCAGCGCCTGCAGGCTTTTCTGGACTGAGGGCGCAGCAGATTGCCGGCATGGGCCGATGTCACGCGCCGGTCACTCGCAGTAGAATGCCCATCCGCACCAATAACAGCAGGACCTGTCATGGCCACCTACGAAATCCTGATTGCCGACGATCACCCGCTGTTTCGCAGTGCCTTGCAGCAGGCCCTGACCCTGGGGCTCGGCGATCAGGCGCGGCTGGTCGAGGTGGCCAGCATCGCCGAGCTTGAGGAGCACCTTGAGGCCAAGCGTGACTGGGATCTTGTGCTGCTGGACCTGAACATGCCGGGCGCCTACGGGTTCTCCGGGCTGGTCCTCTTGCGCGGCCAGTATCCGCAGATTCCGGTGGTGATGGTCTCGGCCCAGGAGGAAGCGGCGGTGGTGCAGCGCTCGCGCGAGTTCGGCGCCAGCGGCTTCATCCCCAAGTCGAGCCCGCTGGAAACCATCCAGAGTGCGGTACGTGCGGTGCTCGATGGCGATGTCTGGTGGCCGCCACAGCTTGAGGAGGCGGCCGCGCTGTCCGAGGAGATGCGCAGTGCCAGCGAGGGGCTGGCCAGCCTCACGCCCCAGCAGTTCCGGGTGCTGACCATGGTCTGCGAGGGGCTGCTCAACAAGCAGATTGCCTACGAGCTGAACGTCTCTGAGGCGACCGTCAAGGCCCATGTGACGGCGATCTTCCGCAAGCTTGGGGTGCGTACCCGCACCCAGGCGGCGCTGCTGCTGCAGCAGATGGAATCCGTGCCCTCTTAAGGTTCGCGCAAGGTGTGCGCCACAGACTGGCAGCCTTTTGGCCATGGGTGGCAGGTGCAGTGATGATCTCTCCTTACAAGGGCCAGCGCGGCCTGCGGCGCATCCTCGATGACGCCGGTTATTCCCGTGATGGCCTGTTGGCCGCCCTGCGCGGCGAGGCAGCCTTTCGCCAGCTGGTACTGCTCAATGCACTGCTGCTGCCGCTGGCCTTCTGGCTCGAAGTCACCCCGGTCGAGCGCGCCCTGCTGGTGGCCGTGTGCCTGCTGGCGCTGATCGTCGAGCTGCTCAACTCGGCGCTCGAGGCGGTGGTCGACCGGATTTCCCTCGAGCGGCACCCGCTGTCGAAGAACGCCAAGGACATGGGCAGTGCGGCCCAGCTGCTGGCGCTGACGATGATCACCCTGGTGTGGGCGATCATCCTGCTGGGCTGAGGCTCAGGGCACTTCCGGCAGGGGCAGCTGATCGCTGTGCTGCGCGCCGGCGCTGAACTGGCGGCACAGGGCGACAAAGGCCTGCATGGCGCTGCTCTGATGCTTCTGCCGATGCCAGATGAAGCTGAACTGGCGGCGCAGATCAAGCTCGGGCGTCTCCAGGGCCACCAGGCTGCCGCGGCGCAGCGCGTCACGCAGGGCCAGACGCGACACGCAGCCGATGCCCAGTCCGGACTCCACCGCGCGCTTGATCGCCTCGGTGTGGGCCAGCTCCAGGCGCACATCCAGGCGCGACAGGTGATGACGCATGCCCTGATCGAAGGTCAACCGGGTGCCCGAGCCCTGCTCGCGCAGGATCCAGGCCTCGTCCGTCAGTGCCTGCAGCGAGGCCTGCCCCAGCGCGGCCAGCGGATGCTGCGGGGCGCAGAACACCACCAGTTCATCCTCAAGCCAGGGCTGCACCTCAAGATCCGCCTGTTGGCAGTCGCCCTCGATCAGGCCCAGATCCAGCTCATGACGCAGCACACCCTGCACCACATGGCTGGTGTTCTGCACCTGCAGGCGTACCCGGCATTCGGGATGATCCTGCATGAAGCGCCCGACCAGCAGGGTGGCCAGGTAGTTGCCGATGGTCAGGGTGGCCCCCAGATTCAGCGAACCGAAGCCGCTGCGCCCCTGCAGCAGCTGCTCGATCTCGGCGGCGCGATCGAGCAGTGCCACCGCCTTGGGCAACAGTTGGGCGCCCAGGGCGTTGAGGGTCAGGCGCTTGCCCAGGCGATCGAACAGGGGGCTGTCATAGTGACGCTCAAGCTCGGCCAGCGAGGTGCTGGCCGCCGACTGGGACAATGCCAGTGACTCGGCCGCCCGCGAGACATTTTCCAGACGCGCGATGGCGGTAAACACCTGCAGCTGTCTCAGAGTGAATCTCATATCTATATAACCTGTTAAGTTTATCTTTAATATTCATTTAGCAGATATATTGGCCTGTCCTAGAATGCGCCGCAACCGGGGCTGTGGCCCTCCGTCATCACGAGGAATGTTCCATGAGCAATCTGATCAGCGAGCGTGTCGTCAGCGTCCATCACTGGAACGACAGCCTGTTCAGCTTCAAGACGACCCGCAATCAGGGGCTGCGCTTCGAGAATGGCCAGTTCGTGATGATCGGCCTTGAGGTGGAGGGCCGACCGCTGATGCGCGCCTACAGCATCGCCAGCCCCAACTACGAGGACCATCTGGAGTTCTTCAGCATCAAGGTTCCGGACGGCCCGCTCACCTCGCGCCTGCAGCACCTCAAGCCCGGCGATCAGCTGATGGTCAGCCGCAAGCCGACTGGCACGCTGATCCTTGGCGATCTGCTGCCCGGCAAGCACCTCTACCTGTTCGGCACCGGCACTGGCCTTGCGCCGTTCATGAGCGTGATCCAGGACCCGGAAACCTACGAGCGCTTCGACAAGGTGATCCTGGTGCATGGCGTGCGTTGGGTCAGCGAGCTGGCCTACTCGCAGTTCATCAGCGAGGAGCTGCCGCAGCACGAGTACTTCGGCGAGCTGGTGCGCGAAAAGCTCATCTACTACCCGACGGTGACCCGCGAGCCGTTTCGCAACCAGGGGCGGATGACGGACCTGATGCGCAGCGGCAAGCTGTTCGCCGACATTGGCCTGCCGCCGATCAACCCGCAGGACGATCGGGCGATGATCTGCGGCAGCCCAAGCATGCTGGATGAGACCTGCGCGGTGCTGGATGGCTTTGGCCTGAAGATCTCGCCACGTCTGGGCGAGCCGGGTGATTATTTGATCGAGCGCGCCTTCGTCGAGAAGTGAGCGAGCGCGCGCAGGCACAACGGCGAAGTCCCGGCAACGGGTTCCGCCGTTGTGCTTTGTGGGGCTCTCAGGCCGGCACTACCTCGAGCACGCGGATGCGCCCCGGCTCGGGATAGTGCCAGCGCACCTGCAGATCCCAGAAGCGCACGCCATAACGCCGCTCGGGCGTCGGCACCTGGTAGGCCGGGCGCGGGTCCTGAGCCAGGCACTGCTCGATCAGCTCGATCACCGGCTCGCCGAGGCGCTGCGCCTGCTCGCCAGCCTGTTGCAGGGCCGCGGGCTGCCAGTCCACCGCAATGGCCGCAGGCGGTGCGTCGGCGATGGCGTTGCGCGCGTCAGGCACGCTGTCGGCGTAGGGCACGTAGGGCTTGATGTCCAGCACCGGGGTGCCATCCAGCAGGTCGATGCCGGACAGGTGCAGGTGGCCGGGCTCGACTCGCTCCAGCTTGACCACTGACTGGCCGATGCCGTTGGGCCGGTGGGTCGCGCGGGTGGCAAACACGCCCAGCGCGCGGTTGCCGCCCAGGCGCGGCGGGCGCACCTTGAGGCGCGGCTGATCCTCCAGCGCCTGGTGAAACAGGAACAGCAGCCAGACATGGCTGACCTGCTCAAGGCCAGCCACTGCCGTGCCGCTATCGAACGGCGGCAGCAGCTCCAGCACGCCACGCGCCGCCGGTGCCAGCTGCGGCTGGCGCGGAATGGCGAACTTCTCCCTGAAGCAGGAATGCAGGATGCCGACAGGTTGAACGCTATGGCGCATGGCAAGGACCGAAGGAGGAGGGCGGGGTGGCTCAGTGGCAGTCGCGGGCGCTGGCCGCACGCAGTTCGAGCAGCTCATCGAGCTGCAGAAGGCCGGCATGCTCCTGACAGTCACGGCAGTCGGCCGGCAGCGCGCGGCGCTGTACGCGGGCACGCAGGTAGGCTTCCTCGTAGGGTGCGCCGGTCTGCTGCAGGTAGCGTGCTTCAAGCTGCTCATCCAGCGGCGCCGGGGTGATCACCTGCCAGCTGTGCTCGCTGCCGCAGGGGCGCAGTGCACTGAACTGCGGGCCAAGGGACAGATGGCCGTGCACTTCGTGGCTGGCGTCATCGTGCTGCGGCAGGAGCGTGCAGCCACTCAGCAGGACGCTCAGCAGCAGGGCAGGGGTGAGGCGGTGCATGGCGACAGTCCGTGATTCACTCAGAAGGTAACCCTGAAGGCACCACTTGAGGCGGTGCAGCCGAGCCGGACCACATGGTCGCATGCAGGTCGCCGGCTTGCCAGTCAGTGCGGCATTACAGGTGGATCTCGGTCCGCCCGCGGATGACCACGTTGCCATCCGCTTCGCTGGGCAGCGAGGGGATATCGAAGCCGAGCAGGCTGAGGGTCGGCAGGATGGCCGTCTCGTTGGCGGCGCCTGCGCGGTTGTAGGGGCGCTGCAGGCAGATGTCGATGATGTAGCGGCGATCCTGCAGCTGTTCGCCGATCAGGCGATAGTGACCCAGCACGCCATAGGGCGCGGTAGCCGGCAGCGGGGTCCAGCCATCGGTCGGCGCCGGGCAGTTGCCGCTGACCCAGTTCGCCGGCAGCCAGCTGTCCTCGATGGCCTGTGCGGCTTCCCGCGCGACGACGCTCAGGTACTCGGACTCGACCAGTGCCGGATCGACGCGCACCGCCTGGCGCGCGGCATCGGCACTGATCTGCTTGAAGCTCAGCTGCAGCAGCAGCGGCAGGCTGTAGGCGAGAATGCCGTAGAGGATCACGAAAAACAGCGCAAACAGCGCGGCAAACTCGATGGCCACCGCGCCGCGCTGTTGGCGCTTGCTGCAGGTCGGGCGCGGTGTCGGTGCATGGGGGGATGAACGCATGGGATTACCTCACCAGCTTGGGTGTGCCGCAGCCGACCGAATACAGCTCGACATCGGTACGACCCAGCTCAAGACCGAGGATCTCGGCCAGCAGGGTGGTCAGCAGGGTGCCACCGGCGTTGAGAATCGGCTCAAGCAGCGCCACTACAGGACCCAGGACGGCGGCCAGCAACGGCTGCAGGCCGCCGAGCAGGCCGCCGAGCAGGCCGGTCAGAATGCCTGACAGCAGGCCATCGCGCTCTTTGGTCTGCAGCGAGGTGATCAGCCGGCTGCGCACGCAGCTGCTGGTATTGCAGGAGCCGCCTACGGTGAAGCGCCACTCCACCGGCATGGTGGTGGAAAACAGACCGAGCAAGCCACCCGGGCGGCTCCAGTCAAGGCCGAGGGTTTCCAGGCGATTGCGGATGCGATCAAGGTTGCTGTTCGTGTAGGTGCCGTTTGTGCCGGTGGGCAACAGATCCGGCGAGGAAAGGATTTCCGTGGCGATCTCGTCGGCCTGCTCTGCGGTGAATTGCTTTTGCTGGAGGAGCGGGCTGTTGGCGAGCAGGGTCAGCAGCTCATCAAGCAGACGGCTGACCAGGGTGCCGACCTGCAGGTTGTTGACGCCGGTCGAGGCGATATTGTTGTCGCTCGGTGGTGGGCTCAGGGTGACTTCATCGAATCGGCTGAGTACCGGCAGGGCTACCTTGCCGTACAGCAGGTTGATGCCCAGCAGCCGGATCAGGCGCTCGTCCTGCACCACATCGGTACAGCTCTGGCGGGTTGACCACAGGGTATCTTCGGGCATGCGGCCGATGCAGGCACTGCCGATACGCGATTCCACCTCGATGGTGGCGGTGGGCGGCGCCACGCTGCAGTTGACCGCGGTCAGCGTGCCCTTGGCATCGACCAGATCGACAATGATCGGCAGCTTGATGCGCGTACCCAGCAGCTCCAGCAGCGAGCCGACGCCGAGCAGGGAGCTTGAGTTGCGGTTGGTATCCACATCGACCAGCAGGCGCACCTGGGCGTTATAGGCGGTGGTGCCGATCGGCCCGATGCCGATCGAGGGCGGCTCGACGATGCCCAGCCTGACCGTGATGATGCCCAGAAGATCCAGCCCGTCGAGATTGAGGGCGCGGCCTTCGCTGGCCACGCCGATCATCAGGCTGGCGGTGAGGATCTGTTCGAGGTTGATGCGGGTATCCAGTGCACTGCCGACCGTGCCGCTGGGGGGCGAGCTGATCGACAGCAACCCCGGACCCTCTTCGGAGGCAAACAGATTGAGATTGATGTCACCAATGATCGGGTTGCTGAGGATTTCCTGGCGCAGTACTTCCAGCTGCGCACGCAGTACCGAGTCGGAAACCAGTTCGGCAGACACCGCAAGCAGCCGGTCGATACCCAGCAGGCCCACCTCGGTATTGACCAGATTGATCAGCCCTTCAGGGGACAGGGCGCGCAGGCGTTCGATGCCGACCCGCACGCCCAGTGCATTGAGCAGTCCGGAGGGGGTAATGCTGGCATCGGCCAGGCCATTGCGGTCGAGCAGGGTCAGCTTCTGCACATCAAGGCCGACCGCCCCCAGCAACTGTCCCAGCAGCTTGTTGTTGTCAAGGCGCAGCAGCTGTGAGCCGATGGCGAAGACGGCACTGGGCGTCTCGCGCTCGGCCGTGGCCCGGGCGGTCAGGGTGACGTCCTCGCGCACGTCGCTGCTGAACAGGCTGGCGGTGCGCAGGATGATGCTGGCTGGCACGGTGTGGGTGGCGCTGACCTCCACCGAGGCTGCCTCTTCCTGGCCGGCGCGCGGCACGGCAACCCGCAGGCCGTTCATGCTGCGGATCGTGACACAGTTGGCCTGCAGGTCCTGCCGGGCATCCTGCAGGAAGCTGTTGCGCTGGGCACTCTCTCGGGCAATCTGCAGTGCCAGGGCCGGATCCATGGAGCAGCTGCCCTGGGGCAGGCGAGCCACCGATTCGAGTGCGGCGGTATCGGCAATCTTCTGCAGGCGCCGCTGCTCCATGTACAGGCGGCCACCATCGACCACCAGCACCAGGCAGCCGAGGGCCAGCGCCATGGCGCTGGCCGCCAGGATGCCGAAAGCGCCCCGCTGTCGGGTGCGGCGTTGCAGTGTGCGGTAGGTCTGCATGGTCGAATCCTTGATGCCTTGCGCCGCCACGCTGCAGGTTGTTCCAGGTGGGGCAGGTGTGTCGTCAGTTGCGAATCAGCAGTCGGGCTTCGCCGCGGATCTCATCGGGCAATTGCGGTACATCGATGCCGAAGAGAGAAAGGGGCGGCAGGATGCTGCGCGGATCAGGATGGCGCAGGCAGACGCTCCACAGGTTGCCCTCGACGGTGAGATAGTCAGTGCGCCCGGCGCAGACGCTTTTCCAGCGGTCGGGCAGCTTGAGCAGGGCGATACTCTCGCGGACCCGCTGCTGCTGGGTGGCCTGGGTCTGCGCGGTGGCAACCAGTACATCCGGGTTGCGTACCGCTTCGCGCAGTGCATCGGCTGCGACCTCCTCATAGGTGGCCGAGAGCAGCAGCGGCAGCATGTAGCCGACTACGGCGTAGAACAGCACGAAGAACAGCACGAAAACGGCCGCGAACTCGACGGCCGCGGCGCCCTGCTGATGTTTGCGGTGTGTGAGGTTCGCCATGCGGATAGGGTCCTGCAGGGTGACAAGCTGCTGTGGATCAAGAGGCACTGCACGACAGTCAGCAGCACGGCCTGGCATGCGCACGTGGGTGCTGGCGGCGCCAGGCGCAAAGGTCACTCAGATCAATGGGCCTATCATAGCCTGTCGAGAATGCGGCAAGCGATGGGAAGTCGCTGTGTTGGTGAACTGGGCAGCACAATTGTGCGCCCCGAGCCGCGAGGCGGCAGGCCCGGCTCCGGGGTGCAGAGTGTGCGCCGGATCAGTGTTTCAGGCTTTTGTGTGCCCTGGCGGTCAACGTGCAGCTGCGCGCTGATGGAGAATCCGCGAGAATAGGAGTTTTTCGAGCGTTGGCCGTGCCCTGGCTGCCGGTGGCGTCTCGAGTCTTTCTGCGGGTTGTCCGTGACGACCCCCGGCATCATGGAGCCTCTTGTATGCGCACGCGCAGTATCCGCCTGATTCCTTCGCTGGCCCTGCTGGCGGCTGCCCCGGTCTGGGCAGAAACCCCGGCATTTCTTAACAGCAACGATGTGGACAGCGTATTGCCGCGGGCCAATCTTCCGGTCGAGGAACTGCGCCCGCGCGAAGCCGAGGTGCGTCTGCCGGCGGCCCAGCCGCAACCGCAGCAGGCGGTGGCCGCGCTGAATCTCAAGGGCGTGCTGATCGAGGGGGGAACTGTCTATCCCTTCGAGGAAATCGCGGCGCTCTATCAGCCGCTGGTCGGGCGCACTGTGGCGCTGAGTGACCTGCTGGCCGTCACCCAGAAGATCACGCAGCGCTACCAGGCAGATGGTTACGCGCTCTCCTATGCCTTTGTTCCGGCTCAGGATCTGCGCAGCGGGCAGGTGCGTGTGGTGCTGGTCGAGGGGTACATCAGTGCCCACGAGGCACGTGGCGATATCGGTCGGGCGCAAGGCTATATCGACCAGCTGGCGGCCAAGCTGATCGGCGAGCGTCCGCTGCGCCGCGAGACGTTCCAGCGCTACACCACGCTGATGGCGCAGATGCCGGGGGTCAAGGTGCGCGCTTCCGTGGCGCCGCCGGCCACCACCGATGGTGCGGTGACACTGGTGACCGAGGCAACCCGTCAGCCCTTCTCCACCACGGCGGCCATCAGTGATGGCAGCCAGGAGAGCCTGCAGGCCGTGCTGGGGGTGAGCAGCAACTCGCAGACCGCCATGGGCGAGCAGGTTTCGGTGAGCACCCTGGTGCCGCCGGGTGAGGATCGCGAGCGCTATGCACGCATCGATTACAGCCAGTTCATCAATGCCGAGGGCACCCGCCTGCAGGCCTTTGCCTCGACCTATCGCAGCGAGCCTGAGGATCGCGTGGCGATCGGTGCGGCGCAGACCGAGCTTGAGCGGCGCAATGATCGTGTGTCGGTCGG
>CAZFFB010000054.1:0-9648 GCA_964517735.1 uncultured Pseudomonas sp. | reverse complement strand
GGCCTCCATGGCGTTGTCGATCAGCCAACCGACGCTGCGCATTTCTTCCGGCTCGCCCTTGCCAGGCTTGTTCCAAGGCAGCGGTGATTTGGGCGGCAGCTGGGCGCAGTCGCGCAGGGTTTGCCAGCGCGCTTCGAGCGGAACCCAGAACACGTTCTTCTCGGTGTAGTAGTCGCGCACTTCCAGTTCGGCGGCGAGATTCTCTTCGTACTCTTCGCTGCCGAGATCCCCGTAATCCTCCGGGTCCATAAAGTAGTCGTCGGCCGGGTTGGTGAGTTGCGCACGCAGCTCCCGCTGGCGCTCTTCAAAAGCATCGGAGACGTACTTCAGGAAGATCAGCCCGAGCACGACGTGTTTGTATACGGCGGCATCGAGGTTGGAGCGCAGCTTGTCGGCGGCGGTCCAGAGCCTCTTCTCAAGATCGTTGAAAAACTGTTGCTCGATGGGATTCATCTGATCACTCCCTAATAGCTAAGCCCCTCTGATGCAGAGAGGCGTGTCCTGCGTAGATCGCGTGGTGAGCGCATCGGTGGGGGCGGGGCGCTCATGGTGCGGGGAAAGATACACAGCATGATGCAGGGGATGCCATAGGGGAGCATGCGTGGAGGTGGGAGCAAATCTTCCGCTTGGTTAGCGCACCCGCCGCGGGGCGATCATGTTTTCCGGGCGCAGGATGTCGGCGAGCATTTCCTCGTCGAGCAGCTGCTCCTCGCGCACCAGCTCCAGCACGCCGCGGCCGCTGTCCAGCGCCCGCTGGGCGATGCGCGTGGCGTTCTCGTAGCCGATGTAGGGGTTGAGGGCGGTGACCAGGCCGATGCTCTGCTCGACCTGCTGCTGGCAATGCGCGGCGTTGGCGGTGATGCCGACGATGCAGTGCTCGCGGAGCATGTCCATCGCGCGCTGCAGCAGGCGGATCGAGTCGAACAGCTTGTAGGCGATCAGCGGTTCCATGACGTTGAGCTGCAGCTGGCCGGCCTCGGCGGCCATGGTCACCGCCAGGTCGTTGCCGATCACCTCGAAGGCCACCTGGTTGACCGCCTCGGGGATCACCGGGTTGACCTTGCCGGGCATGATCGAGCTGCCCGGCTGGCGTGCCGGCAGGTTGATCTCGTTGATCCCGGTGCGCGGCCCGCTGGACAGCAGGCGCAGGTCGCTGCAGATCTTCGACAGCTTGACCGCGGTGCGCTTGAGCATGCCGGAGAGCAGCACGAAGTCGCCCATGTCGTAGGTGGCCTCGATCAGGTCGGCGGCCGGCACCAGCGGCTGGCCGCTGATCGCGGCGAGGCGTTCGACCGCCAGCTTCTGGTAGCGCGGGTCGGCGTTGATGCCGGTGCCGATCGCGGTGCCGCCGAGGTTGACCGCGCAGAGCAGCTCGGGCACCAGGCTGCGCAGGCGCGTCAGGTCCTCGCCGAGGGTGGTGGCGAAGGCGCGGAACTCCTGGCCGAGGGTCATCGGCACCGCGTCCTGCAGCTGGGTGCGGCCCATCTTGAGGATGCCGGCGAACGCCTCGCCCTTGGCGGCGAAGGCCTCGATCAGGCTGTCGAGGCTGGCCAGCAGCGCGTCGTGACTGAGCAAGAGGCCCAGGCGGATGGCGGTCGGATAGGCGTCGTTGGTGGACTGCGCCATGTTCACGTCGTTGTTCGGGTGCAGCGTCTGGTAGTCGCCCTTCGGCCGGCCCAGCGCCTCCAGCGCCAGGTTGGCGATCACCTCGTTGGCGTTCATGTTGGTCGAGGTGCCGGCGCCACCCTGGATCACGTCGACCACGAACTGCTCGTGGAACTCGCCGCGGATGATGCGCGCGCAGGCCTGGCTGATCGCCGCGTGCTTGATACTGTCCAGGTGGCCGAGCTGGTGATTGGCGTCGGCGGCCGCCTGCTTGACCATCGCCAGGGCGATCACCAGCTTGGGGTAGTGGCCGAGCGGCACGCCACTGAGGCGGAAGTTGTGCACGGCGCGCAGGGTCTGGATGCCGTACCAAGCGTCGGCAGGGACTTCGAGGCTGCCGAGCAGGTCTTTTTCAAGGCGGGTGAGGGCGGGACTGGACATGGGAGACACTTCCGGAAAACGGCTGCAGCCGCGGTGCCTCAAGCGTAGAGGGTTTGCCGATGGTCGGCGATGGGTGCGCGCGGGCGCGGTGCAGGTGCTGATCCGGCCTGCGCATCCGGGTATACTCGCCCATCGCGCAGCCCAGCGCTGCGACGCGCAACCCCATTCCCGAGCCACGCATCCCGCGTGGCTTTTGATTTCAAGGCTGCGCCCGGGAGGGCGCCCCACCGCGAGGCACGACGATGAGCGCACTGGTAGGCGTGATCATGGGCTCCAAATCCGACTGGAGCACCCTCAGCCACACCGTCGATACGCTGGAAAAGCTCGGCATTCCCCACGAGGTCAAGGTGGTCTCCGCCCACCGTACTCCGGATCTGCTGTTCCAGTACGCCGAGCAGGCCGAGGAGCGCGGCCTTGAGGTGATCATTGCCGGTGCCGGTGGCGCCGCGCACCTGCCGGGCATGTGCGCAGCCAAGACCCACCTGCCGGTGCTCGGCGTGCCGGTGCAGTCGGCCATGCTCTCGGGTGTCGACTCGCTGCTGTCGATCGTGCAGATGCCCGGCGGCATCCCGGTCGCCACCCTGGCCATCGGCAAGGCCGGTGCGATCAACGCCGCACTGCTGGCGGCGAGCATCCTCGGCGGCAAGCACCCCGAGTTCCATGCCGCCCTCAAGGACTTCCGCACCCGCCAGACCGAGGCGGTGCTGGAGAACCCGGACCCCCGCGAAATCTGAGGCCCATTCCATGAAGATCGGCGTGATCGGTGGCGGCCAGCTGGGCCGCATGCTGGCCCTGGCGGGCACTCCGCTGGGCATGAACTTTGCCTTCCTCGACCCGGCACCGGACGCCTGCGCCCAGGCGCTCGGCGAGCATATCCGCGCCGACTACGGCGACCAGGACCACCTGCGCCAGCTGGCCGACGAGGTCGATCTGGTGACCTTCGAGTTCGAGAGCGTGCCGGCCGAGACAGTGGCCTTCCTCTCGCAGTTCGTGCCGGTCTACCCGAGCGCCGAGGCGCTGCGCATCGCCCGTGACCGCTGGTTCGAGAAGTCGCTGTTCCGTGAGCTGGGCATTCCCACCCCGGAGTTCGCCGACATCCAGTCGCAGGCCGATCTCGACGCCGCAGTCGCTGCCATCGGCCTGCCGGCGGTGCTCAAGACCCGCACCCTGGGCTACGACGGCAAGGGCCAGAAGGTGCTGCGCGAGGCCGCCGACGTGGCCGGTGCCTTCGCCGAGCTGGGCAGCGTGCCGTGCATCCTCGAGGGCTTCGTGCCCTTCACTGGCGAAGTGTCGCTGGTCGCGGTGCGTGGCCGTGACGGCGAGACGCGCTTCTACCCGCTGGTGCACAACACCCACGTCGGCGGCATCCTCGAACTGTCGGTGGCCAGCAGCGACCATCCGCTGCAGGCGCTGGCCGAGGACTACGTCGGCCGGGTGCTGGAAAAGCTCGATTACGTCGGCGTGCTGGCCTTCGAGTTCTTCGAGGTCGACGGCGGCCTGAAGGCCAACGAGATCGCCCCGCGGGTACACAACTCCGGGCACTGGACCATCGAAGGCGCCGAGTGCAGCCAGTTCGAGAACCACCTGCGCGCCGTCGCCGGCCTGCCGCTGGGCTCGACCGCCAAGGTCGGCGAGAGCGCCATGCTCAACTTCATCGGCCGCGTGCCGGCGGTGGACAAGGTGGTGGCGCTCGCCGACTGCCACCTGCACCACTACGGCAAGGCCTTCAAGGCCGGACGCAAGGTCGGTCACGCCACCCTGCGCTGCAAGGACCGTGCGACCCTTGAGGCGCGCATCAAGGAGGTCAAGGCGCTGATCGAGGCCTGAGCCATCCCGCGGCGCCCGCCCGGCGCCGCGGCTTCCCCTGTCTGGAGTACATCCCGTGCCCCGCCTGCTGCTCGCCCTGCTGCTGATACCCCTGCTGGCCCATGCCGAACCCGAGGAAACGGACTGGCTCGATCTGCTGCCGCCGGAGGATCTCAAGGCGCTGGAGAACATGCCGGAGATCGGCCATGACGGCGTCGAGGCCGACAGCGCCTTCTATGGCGCCGGCGGCCTCAAGCAGCAGCAGGGCCTGCCCGAGGTGATGTACTCGACCCGCACGGTGCCGGCGCTCGATGGCCGCGCGCTGCGTCTGGGCGGTTATCCGGTGCCGCTGGAGAGCGATGCCCGCGGGCGCTTTCATACCTTCTTCCTGGTGCCCTATCCGGGCGCCTGCATCCATGTGCCGCCGCCACCGCCGAACCAGATCGTGCTGGTGCGCTATCCGGCCGGCATCGCCCTGGACGACATCTACGCGCCGCTGTGGGTCAGCGGTACGCTGCGGATCGAAGTGGTCAACAACGACCTGGCCGATGCCGCCTATGCGCTGGATGCCACGCAGGTGCGGCTGATCGAGGACGACGATCTGGCGGAGTGAGGCTGCCGCGCGGCGCGCTGTCAGCCAGCCGCGGTGCCGCACAGCGCCATGGCGTCGCGGCGCTGTATTGTTGATCATTTGGTCAACAGAGTATTCCTGATTGTCCGCTATATGGCATCAGTGTTCATGGGTAAAGTGCCGCCATTCGCGAGGCCCACCCGGCATGCACCAGGGTGATCGGCCAATACGCTGATCGACACGCCGCCAACCCAGACATATCAGGAATACCGCCATGAACGTACTGAGCAAACTGTCCGCAGCCCTGGTTCTCGCCGCTGCCACCAGCGTTTCCGCCACCAGCGTGATGGCCGCGCCAGAGACTTACAGCATCGACGGCACCCACACCTTCCCAAGCTTCTCCTACAGCCACTTCGGCCTGTCGACCCAGCAGAGCCGCTTCAACAACACCAGCGGCACCCTGGTGATCGACAAGGAGGCGAAGACTGCCGAGGTCGACATCAGCATCGACATGACCTCGGTGGAGACCGGCTACGCGACCTTCAACGAGCACATCCAGGGCGCCGACTTCTTCGATACCGCCAACCACCCGACCGCCACCTTCAAGTCCAGCACGGTGCGCTTCGACGGCGACCAGCCGGTGGCCCTGGACGGCGAGCTGACCCTCAAGGGCGTCACCCGGCCGGTCACCCTGGAGATCACCCACTTCGTGCAGATGAAGCACCCGATGCTCAACAAGGACGCCATCGGCGCCAACGCGCAGACGCAGGTCAAGCGCAGCGAGTTCAACGCCGGCAAGTACGCGCCGCACGTGAGCGACGAGGTGACCATCTCGATCGCCCTCGAGGCGATCAAGCAGTAATCCCCTCAGGTGGCGGGCGCCACGACACACGGGCGCCCGTCCGCTACGCGCTATCTTGCCGCCTGTCCGGGTGGCGAAGCCTTGGCACCGGGCGCGGCTGGATCGGCCATGCCGCTGGGCAGCGCCGCAGCCCGGGCAGCGGCGCGCAGCTCGCTGGCCACCTGCTGCTGGATCGCGTAGCCCGGCGCCTCCACCGCGGCATGGTCGCGGGTGTAGCGGCGGGCGAATTCACTGACGCCCCAGCTCAGGTACTGCTCGACGTGCTTGAGTTCATGAGCCCACAGGGCGATGTCCTCGCTGGCCGCGTGCGCCTCGCGGAACACGATCAGATCGATCAGGGTGACCGCCCGGACCTCGGAATTGTGCAGCAGCAGGCTGGGCCCGGTGTCGAGCGCTTTGGGGTTGCCGATCGTGTAGCGCACCGTATCGAGTACCGCCAGATCGAAGTGCTGCGCCAGCTGGGCGCGCACCTGCAGCGGGATTGGCTGCAGCGCACTGTCAGGCACCGCACGGCGTGCGCTGACGATCCACTCCTCAAGACCCCGCGCCGCCAGCTGGCCGACGCTGTTATAGAGCGGCGCCAGCTCCTCGCCACGCCCGGGCAGACACAGGCAGAGGCCGAGGCAGGCCTGATGCTGGCCGGGCGGGCAGGGGGGACTGGCGGCATGGCTGGCCACGCTGCTGGCCAGGAGCAGGCTGGCCAGCGCCAGGCAGGACAGGTGACGGACGGGCAAGGGGGGATCCTCCGGGATGCGCGGTGCGGGCAGGCGCGTTGGACCGCGCTGGGCGCCATTCGTCACCCGGCACGGCGACTCAGGCCCCGTCCAGCCAGACCTCCTCGATCCAGCTCGACAGCGAATCCCAGGTGTTTTCCTCATCCAGCTCGCCGTCTTCCCAGAGCAGCACCTCGCCATCTTCCGCCACGCAGTAGTAGCGTCCACCCTCGGCGCAGACCGGCACCAGATGGCGCGGCACGCCGTCATCCCAGGCGCGTGATGCCACCTCCGGCAGGTAGGTATGCGACTGCGGATCGCAGACGGTGACCGGCTCCAGATGGCCGTAGACCACGTCGCTGGCCTTGAGCAGGTACTCGCGCAGCTCAAAGGGCAGGTGGATGAGAAGCTGCTCCTGGATTTCCACCAGCAAGTCCTCATCCGGCAGCTCCAGCGGCACCGGTACCGGCTCGTTCAGTTCACGCAGGCGCTCGATCACATCATCCACGGCAGTGCTCCTCTTGCTCATAAAGAAACCCGGGCAAGCCCGGGTTTGCTGGGTACGGACGGGGATCAGCCGTTCTGACGGATCCCGGCGACCAGCCACGGCTGGCTCTCGCCCTCGGCCCGCTCCAGACGCCAGCTCTCGCTGAACGCCTCGCCCTGATCAAAGCGCGAGCTCTTGGCCACGCCCTCGAAGGTCAGGGTGGCCACGGTCACGCCGGCCTGCTGCTCGACGCCTTCCAGATGCACTTGCAGGTTGTCGATGTAGGTGGACTGGAAGCCCTCGCCCAGGCTGGCGCGCTCCTGCTTGAGGAAGTCCAGCAGCTCGGGGGTGACGAACTCGGCGATCTTGTCCATCTCGCCGGCATCCCAGTGCTGCTGCAGGCTCATGAAGTGCTCGCGACCGGCCGCGATGAAGCGCTCGGCGTTGAACCAGGCCGGGGCGTCGATCGGCGCGCTGGCCGCTGCGCCGCTGTTGCCGAAGATCGTGGTGGCGGCCGGGGTGTAGGCTGGTGCCTCGGCCGATTGCGGTGCCTGATAGGCCTGGGTCGGCGGCATCTGCGGCGGCAGGCTGCCGGCGCCGGCGTAGGCCGGGGTGGCGCCCTGGGCCTGCAGCTTGCGACGGGCAAAGGCGCGCACGGCGAGGAAGGCCAGCAGGGCCAGACCAGCGAAGATCAGGAAGTCGAAGAACTGGAAGCCCTCAAAGCCATCGCCCATGAACATCGAGGCCAGCAGGCCACCGGCGGCGATGCCGGCCAGCGGGCCGAGCCAGCGCGAGGCGCCACTGGCTGGCTTGGCCGCTGCGGCGGCACCAGCGGCAGGGGCGGCGGCCGGGGCGCTGGGCGCGGCCTGGCGCGGCTGCACCTGATGGGCTGGCGCCGCGCCAAAGGATTTGCCACCGCCCATGCGCTTGGCATGGGCCTCGACGGCCATGGTCAGGCTCAGGCACAGGGCCAGAGCGATGCTTAGGATGCGTTGCATAAGTCAGGTAACCCTCGTATGGGAACAGGTACAGCATGCATTCTGCCCGCCGGCGAACAGGCGACCAGTTGCGGATTGTTTCGGGCTGTTGCGCGGCGCAGGCTCAGCGCCCCGCGCCGCCCAGGACTTGGCGCCAGTTGTGCAGTTCCTTTTCCGAGATGCTCTGCATCAGGGTGGATTCCTCGCGGAACGCCTTCATCGAGGCCCAGATGCGCCCGTTCAGCTCGCTCTGGCTGGCCAGCTGCTCCAGCACCTGCTCGGACTCATGGCGCATCGCAGCCAGCACGGTATCGGGGAAGCGCTTGAGCTCGGTGCCCTGCTGGAGCAGCTCGGTCAGCGCCTTGGCGTTGTGATAGATGTAATCGTTGATCAGCACCTGGGTGGCGCCGCGCGCGGCTTCCTCGACAATCGCCTTGAGATCATCCGGCAGGGTAGCCCAGGCCTTCTGATTGACCAGCAGCTCGATGGCCGCCTGCGGCTCCTGCCAGCTCGGGTAGTAGTAGTACTTGGCCGCCTTGTGGATGCCAAAGGCCAGATCGTTGTAGGGGCTGACCCAGTCGGTGGCGTCGATGGCGCCGGTCTGCAGGGCGGTGAACACCTCGCCACCGGGCATGTTGACGGTGGTGGCGCCCAGACGGTTGAGCACCTCGCCGCCCAGGCCCGGCATGCGGATCTTCAGGCCCTTGAGGTCTTCCAGGCTGTTGATCTCCTTGTTGAACCAGCCGCCCATCTGCATGGTGGTGTTGCCGACATGGATCGGCTTGATGCCGAACGGCGCGTAGGCCTCCTCCCACAGCGCCATGCCGCCGCCGTTGTGCAGCCAGGCGTTCATCTCAAGGGTCGACAGCCCGAACGGCACGGCGGTGAAGAACTGCGCGGCGCTGGTCTTGCCTTTCCAGTAGTAGGACGCGCTGTGGCCGAGCTCGGCGGTGCCCTGGGACACGGCATCGAACACCTCAAGCGGCGGCACCAGCTCGCCGCCGGCGTAGACCTTGATGGTCAGGCGCCCGCCGCTCATCGCATTGACCCGCTCGGCAAAGCGCTCGGCGCCGGTGCCCAGCGCCGGGTAGTTCTTCGGCCAGGAGGTGACCATCTTCCAGGTGATGTTCTGCACCACGGGTGCGGCGGCGCTGGCCTGCGGAGCGGCCTCGTCCTTGCAGCCGGTCAGGCCCAGGGTGGCCAGCAGCGCGACGCCGGCACCGAACAGTTGACGACGATTCATCGGATTTCCCTCTTTCTGCATGATGCGGCACGGCCGCTTGTTATCCGGGTTACAAGCCTTCCAGCTTGGCATAGGAGAGCATCAGCCACTTGCTGCCCTCCTGATCGAAGTTGACCTGCACGCGGGCACTGGCGCCACTGCCCTCATAGTTGAGGATCACCCCTTCGCCGAACAGGGCATGACGCACCCGCTGGCCGAGGGCAAACAGGGTATCTGGAACACTGCTGCCGGCAAAGCCGGCCGCCGCGCTCTGGGATGTGCTGAGCGGCCGGCTGACGCTGTTGCCAAGGCGCACCTCGCGGATCAGCCCCGGCGGGATCTCGCGGACAAAGCGCGACACCTTGTTGTAGGTCTCGCTGCCGTACAGGCGGCGGGTCTCGGCGTAGGTCAGGACCAGCTGCTGCATGGCGCGGGTCAGGCCGACATAGGCCAGTCGCCGCTCCTCCTCCAGTCGTCCGGGCTCCTCAAGGCTCATCTTGTGGGGGAACAGTCCCTCCTCGACCCCGGCGAGAAACACCAGCGGGAACTCCAGCCCCTTGGCGCTGTGCAGGGTCATCAGCTGCACGCTGTCCTCGCCGGCCTCGGCCTGGGTGTCGCCGGCCTCAAGGGCGGCGTGGTCGATGAAGGCTGCCAGCGCCGAGGCCTCGGTGTCCTCATGCTCGAAGGAGCGGGCCGCACTGACCAGCTCCTCCAGGTTGTCCACCCGGGTCTGGCCCTTCTCGCCCTTTTCCGCCAGATGGAAGGGGATCAGCCCGGCCTGCTCGATCACCGTCTGGGTCAGCAGGTGCAGCGGCATCTGCTCGGTGCGCAGCGCCAGGTTGTCGATCAGCTCGACAAAGGCGTTCAGTGCGCCGGCGGCGCGCCCCGGCACGCGCCGCTCGCCGACCACCTGATGCAGCGCCTGCCACAGCGACAGCTGGCGCTCGCGGGCCAGCTCGCGCAG